>CAZLRL010000154.1:0-3043 GCA_964561645.1 uncultured Desulfobacterales bacterium | reverse complement strand
ACACCTTTATTCGCTCGCCGGGGCTTTTGAGCTCCCACCTCAATTTTTATCAGCACTCCAACATCTTTTTGGCCGGCCAGATTTCCGGGGTGGAGGGCTATGTGGAATCCAGCGCCATGGGCCTTCTGGCCGGAATCAACGCCGCCCGCCGGGCCCAGGGCCGGCCGCTTCTCACCCCGCCGCCCACCACGGCCCACGGGGCCCTGGTCGCGCACCTGACCAATACCGCCACCCGGGACTTCCAGCCCATGAACGTCAATTTCGGGCTGTTTCCGCCCCTTCCGGGGCGTATTCCCAAAAAACAGCGGGGCGCCGCCTATGCGGAACGAAGTCTCAAGGCACTGGAGAGTTGGATGAGGGAGCAAAATCAGGAAAATATGATTTGCGGGGAAGGAAAGTTCAGCGGTTGACCCTTTATTCCAGGTTCGCTTCGACCCATTTCAACACGTCTGAATAAGGATAATTTGCCAAAACACCAAAGTTAGGTAGTTTTTTTATCTTTTGCTTGGTCAGCCACGGAGAGGTAATACCACAAAGGAACTTGGTGACGTTCACCGCTGAATGCCCCCCACCGATCGTATCAATTAAATCTTTCGTGAGTTCACCAAAGCCTAAAGAATTGAGTGGTTTTAGTTGGATTGTCTGTTCAAGAGAAGCTGGACCAGTGTCACAAAAAGAACAGTGGTCGCATTTTTCTTCTTTGATATCTTCTCCGAAGTAACTTGCCAATTCTTTACTTATACAGCTGTTGCTCTCATAAAAAGCAACCATCTTATGAATTCTTTCTATTTCCTGTTTTTCTTTGATCTTGAAAAGAGTAAATATCCTATCAGCCACTGCATCGATATCAATATTATGAGTTAAGATATCAAAAGTTTCTATCGCTTTTCTTGCTTGCAGGTCAATCCAGCCTTTTTCAGCAAAGTACTCCAGAGCATTTACTACTCTTTGTCGATGTGCTCCATCATAACGCTCCAGAAGATTTTTCATATCAAGATATGTCCATACCGCTTTGGTCTGGCAATTTTTGAAAATCTCCTGAACAAAAACTTTTCTTTCTTTCTCGAACTTGTGTACGATTTCCGTCGGCGATAGAAGATACTTGAAGGCATATTCTTCAAAAAAGGTATATTTAGGTTGGATTATTTTTTCCATATCCAAATAAACCAGCAGCGTTTTCAAAGGCAGCAGCCTGACATCCAGTTCAGAAGACAGCGCCGGCAATTTCACTTCCCAAACCGGCTCTTTATGATGCTTGATTTTGCGGAGCAATTCTAAAACAGCCTCTTTTTCCGGAGTATCACCGTAAATAAAATTTTCCAATACACTGATCTTGTCTCGGTTAGCCAATACTTCACAAAAAGCTCGTTTCCCGTCCCGGCCGGCGCGCCCGATTTCCTGGCTGTAGTTTTCGATAGACTTGGGCAGATCATAATGGATTACCCGCCGAAGGTCTTTTTTATCTATACCCATCCCAAAGGCAATGGTGGCCACCACACAATCTATTTTGCCACTCAGAAAATCATTTTGAATTGATTCTCTGATTTCATTATCCATGCCGGCGTGATATGGAGCAGCATTTATATTATTGGCTTTAAGATAATCGGCCACTTGCTCGGCGGTTTTTTGCAGGGTTACATAGACTATGGTTGAAGCTTGGGGAGATTCTTGAAGGCGATCGACTAAATATTTTTGTTTTTCTAATTCTGCTACAGGGGTAACCTGCAAAAAAAGGTTATTACGATAAAAACCGGTAATAGTTACATTTTCTCTGGGCACCCCAAATTTAGCACACATATCTTTCAAGACGCGCTCTGTGGCGGTGGCAGTCAGTAACAAGACCTGTTGGATGCCAAATTCTCTCTGATAAATCGGCAGCTTTAAATATTCGGGCCGAAAATTGTGACCCCATTCGGAGATGCAATGGGCTTCATCCACCGCGAGCAACGAGATCTGCATTTGCTGGAGATGGGAGCGGAAGCGTTCATTCTTGAAACGCTCCACGGAAATCATCAATATCTTCAATTCTCCGTGCTTGGCTCTTTGGAGGATGCGATCATAATCGTCCTTGGTGAGGGTGGAATCGAGACGGGCCGCGGGGATGTCATGCCGGGCGAGAAAATCAATCTGGTCTTTCATCAAAGCAAGCAAGGGAGAGACCACCAGGGTCATATGAGGGAGAAGCATGGCAGGCAGTTGATAGCAGAGGGATTTTCCACCGCCGGTGGGGAAGATGGCCGCGGCGGCTTGGCCGGCCATTATAGTGGAGATAACTTCTCTTTGTCCCTTTTTAAGAGAGCGAAATCCGAAAAAATTTTTTAAAGCTTTATCGATCATAGTTTCTCCTACAAACTTTGACCGATATTGCTATCAGACTCGGCTCCCATAGTCAAACAGACAGCTGATTTGTCTGCAACTACTCAATACAACCGGCTGATGAGCCGGCCGTGGCGGTAGAGGGAGAGGTAGCCGTCCTGGGACACCGCCAGGCCCACCACGTTGGGGACCTGGGCGGTGAATTCCCGGGTGGCCTGGTGGCGCATGCCGCTCCCCAGGTCGTCCTGCTCGGGGGGCAGGTGGAGGGGCGCGGCCTTGAGACGGGCACTGAAGGCCACGGCTTCCAGGCGGTCGTTGAAGAGGACGGCGCCGTCGGATTTGGCCAGGCCGAACAGGTGGGAGAGATAGCGTTCCGTCAAGGGCACGGGATGTTCCAGGAAAACCTGATTTTCCAGGGTATCAGGAGAGGTCAACTGCTCTGCGGTCAAGCCCAGGAGCAGGATGGCCCCGTGGCCGCCCCGCCGCACCAGGGCCAACAGGCGCTTGAGCCGCAACAGCCAGTCGGGCCGTTCCACGTGGGGGCAGACTTTGTTCAGTTGCCGCTCCAATTCCAGCCAGAAAATGTCCTGGAACAAGGGAATCCGCAGGTGGCCGTGGCGATATTCCAGGACGGCCAGGGGAATCTGGGGATTGTGGCGGCCCCGCAAGGGCACCCAAAAGGTGATACGCCCCCGGGAGGAAATGGAGGTCAAGGGGGGTACGGCAT
>CAZLRL010000153.1:0-6911 GCA_964561645.1 uncultured Desulfobacterales bacterium | reverse complement strand
TAGGCCAGGTCTTCCGCCAGGGCTTGTCGCAAGGACTGGCGGGCCCGCTTGATGAGGCCGTCCACCGCGCCGGGGGTGGTCTCCATGACCTCGGCGATTTCCTGGTAGGACAGGTCCCCGAACCGCTTCAGGATCAGGGCCCGACGCTGCTTTTCCGGCATGGCCTCAAGCAAGGCCTCCAGGCGGCGGGCCAGGTCGGATTCTTCCAGGGCTTCCAGGGGGGTGGCTGTAGAGGAGGCCACCGGAATGGACCCGCCCTGGTCGTCATCCAGGGAATCCAGGGGCACCCGCTGCCGCAGGCGGTTCAGGCAGTGGTTGGCGGTGATGCGGTTCAGCCAGGCCTTGACCGTGCTGATGGGCTTGAAGCGGTCGGCAAACTGGTAGGCCTTCAGGAAGACCTCCTGCAGGGCGTCTTCGGTCTCCAGGGGGTCTTTCAACAGACGATAGGCCAAGTAGTACAGACGCCGTTCGTGGCGGCGGATGAGCTCTTCCAGGGCTGATTGCTCCCCTCGGGCCAGGCGCTGGAGGAGGGCATAGTCCAGGTCGGTGGGCTGGCTGGTCAAAACAGGGTGAGAAGGACCTTCTGGCCCTGCTTCTGTCCCCGAAGAAGCTCCAGGTGGCGCAGGGTGGCAAACTCCCGGCGCAAACCTTCCTCGCTCAGGCCCAGCTTTGCGGCCGCCTCCGGAATCGGAATGGCCCCCCGTTTTTTCACCAGGTCGTACAGTTCCTGTTGCAGGGGGGTGAGTTGCACCCCGCTTCTGAGCTTGTCGCTCTTGGCCAGGTGCACGGCCCAGGGATCGCAGGCCTGGGGTGGATTCAGGACCTCGATGTAACAATCCTCGCAGAGTGTCTGGCCGGCGTACTCCCGGCGCTCTCCTTCCTCAATATGGGTACCGCAACGGCTGCATTTGCCTTCCATGATTCGCTCTCTGTTTAGACGGCCCGAAGCAATAAAAGGTTAACCCTGTTTGCTCCGGGGTTGGGCAAAATTATTTGTAACCGCCGGCTTTCGCCTGCGCCGCCCAGGGTGAAAAATCCGGGCACCAAAGCGATAAGCAGGGCCCAACCGACACAAGAAACATTCTAAGGAGTCGACCAGGCGTGGGCCCAAATCAACGGGCGGACCCACGGGTTGGCGCCTACGGTGGGGCTACAAAATATATTCCCCTTGCATGTCCAGGATAAATTCGTTGGGCTTGCCCGAAGATTTCACCTCGAAGGTGCCGCTGCCCTGGAGGCTTTGCAGCTTGCCGATGCCTTTATACACTCTCCAGGTGCCCGTGGTGACCTCCCCTTTGCGGATGCCTTCAAAGCGGGAGAAAACTGTTCCCAGTTCATAGTGGGTCACGGCATAGCCCTGCATGGGGCCTTCGCCCCGGGTGCGGTCATGGAAGCCGACGCTGCGCCGGGAGACAAATTCCCCGGCCTCCCCCGGCGTATACTCCACGGCTTCCCCTTCCATTTCCGTCAGCATGAGGGTGTGATCCGGTTTGTCGCCCACGTAGAGCATTTCCCGTCTGGTCACGTAAATCCTGAACTTGGCTTTGCGGTGCATTACTCTCCCCTTGTGGCGAAAAATTAGCGCCCATGATCTTGAAAACAGGAGAAGGGGCTCTCAGGGCCCCTTCCCCCCACATGGGAAAACTTGCCGGGCACAGGTCGTGCCGTGCTGGACGGCACAAAAACCATGCCTTAATGGCACAGGTGTTTTGCCTGTTCCACCAAAATTAAGGTTTAATCAAAGGTTTTCGGAGAGCAGTGCCCTGAGGCTGCACTAGCTTCCCAGTTCGTAGTCCCCCTCCATATCCAGGACAAATTCCCGGGATTTTTCCGTGGGTTTCACCGTGAAGGTGCCCTGGCCGGTGAGGCCGGTGAGCTTGCCGGTGCCCTGGTACACCTTCCAGGTGCCGCTGGTGATCTTGGTGGACCCGTCCCGCTTGCCTTCGAAGCGGCTGTAAACCTGGCCGTGTTGGAAGGTGCTGATGGCATAGCCTTCCATCTTGCCGTAACCCTTGATGCGGTCATGGAAGCCCACGCTCCGCCGGGAAATGAATTCCCCGGCCACCCCGATTTTCATCTCGATGGGCTCCCCCTCGAGTTCCGTAAGCATGAGAGTGTGATCCGGCTGATCACCCACTGACATGTATTCCCGGCGGGTGACGAAAATTTTGAAGGTCGCTTTGCGCTTGGGCATCTTTTTCCTCCTCGCTGAATTCGGCTTGGTGGGGAAAGGGGCGCCAGGCTGTCAAGGGTCCGACCGAACGGGACCTCTTGCCCCCACTTCCTTAAGTTAAATATCCAACTCGTTCAGTTCAAGGACGTTGTTCTGGATAAATTCCCGTCGGGGTTCCACTTTGTCGCCCATGAGAATGGTGAAAATGGCGTCTGCTTCGGAGGCGTCGACGATGTTCACCTTGAGGAGGGTGCGGTTCTCCGGGTCCATGGTGGTCTCCCAGAGCTGCTCGGGGTTCATTTCGCCCAGACCTTTGAAACGCTGGACCGTGACGCCTTTCTGTCCTTCCTCCATAATGATGGCCACCAGGTCCTCCGGGGCATTAATGTCCCAGGCGCGATTTTTGCCCTCGAGAAGGTGGGGCGGGTTTTTCAGGTAGGCCATCTGCCGGTCCAGTTTCACCAGGGCCAGGTAATCGCTGCCGCCCAACAGATCCCAATCCAGGCGCACCGGGTGGGCCCCGTCTTTTTGGGACCGGACGGACAGGGCAAAGGTGTGATGTTCTTCGTCGGGCTCCAGCCGGGCGCTCCAGCGGCCGGTATTCTCCAGGGCCTGGGCCAACTCGGTGAGAAGGGCCTCGTCCACCAGGGCCTGGCGGTCCACCAACCCGTGATCCAAACAGAGTCGCAAAATTTCCCGGGGCAGGCCCCGTTTTTCAAAGCGCCCCAGGTAATCCTGATAATTGACGATGTGCTCCAGGGCCTGGGCCAGCTCTTTGCCTTCCAGGGTCTCGCCGGAAGAAAGGCTCAGGCGCTTTTTGTCGGCGCCCCGCTGGAACAGATATTGCTTGAATTCCTGCTCGTGTTTCAGGTAAATCTTGTCGCTGCCCCGGGTGACGCGGTAGAGGGGCGGCTGGGCGATGTAGAGATGGCCGTCCCGGATAATGTGGGGCATCTGCCGGTAGAAAAAGGTCAGGAGCAGGGTGCGGATGTGGGAGCCGTCCACGTCCGCGTCCGTCATGATGATGACCCGATGGTAGCGCAGGTCCTCGGAATCAGGCTCCTCCTTGGACAGGTCCGAGCCCAGAGAGGAAATGAGGGTGCGGATTTCCGAGTTTTCCAGCATTTTTTCGAAGCGGGCCTTTTCCACGTTGATGATTTTCCCCTTCAGGGGCAAAATCGCCTGGAAGCGCCGGTCCCGGGCCTGCTTGGCGGAGCCGCCGGCGGAGTCGCCCTCCACCAGGTAGAGCTCCCGACGGGCGGGGTCCCGCTCCTGGCAATCGGCCAGCTTGCCGGGCAGGGTCATGTCGCCCAGAGCGCCTTTTTTGCGCACCAGGTCCCGGGCCCGCCGGGCCGCTTCCCGGGCCCGGGCCGCGTCCAAAAGCTTGCTGACCACCGGCCGGGCGATCTGGGGGTTTTCGCCCAGATTGGTCAGCAGATGCTCATAGACCAGGTTTTCCACCAGGCCCTTGATGTCGCTGTTGCCCAGCTTGGTTTTGGTCTGGCCTTCGAATTGGGGATGGGGCAGCTTGACGTTCACCACCGCGGTGAGGCCTTCCCGGACGTCTTCCCCCTGGAGGTGGCCTTTGAAATTTTTGGCCAGGTCGCTGCCGGACAGATACTGGTTGATGGACCGGGTGAGCGCGGCCTTGAAGCCCGAAAGGTGGGTGCCCCCTTCTTTGGTGCCGATGTTGTTGGCGTAGGAGTAAATCTGTTCGGTATAGGAGTCGTTGTACTGCAGCGCGATCTCCACGGAGGTGCCGTTTTTGTCGCCGGCCAGATAAACCGGCTCCGGGTGGACGGGGGTCTTGGCCCGGTTCAGATACTTGACGTAGGAGACGATGCCCCCTTCGTAGCAAAATTCGTCCTTTTCGCCGGTGCGCTCGTCTTTCAGGAGGATGGTCAAGCCGCCGTTTAAAAAGGCCAATTCCCGCAGGCGTTGCGCGAGGAGGTCGTAGTTAAAATCGATGACAGGAAAAATCCGGGGGTCGGGGAGAAAGGTCACCTTGGTGCCCCGGCGTTTGGTTTGCCCGGTGACGGTGAGGGGGGTGACGGTCTTGCCCCGTTCATAGCGCTGCAGGTAGACCTGTCCCTCCCGGCGGATTTCCACCTCCAGGTACTCGGACAGGCCGTTGACCACCGAGACGCCCACCCCGTGCAGGCCGCCGGAGACCTTGTAGGCTCCGGAACTGAATTTGCCGCCCGCGTGCAGGCGGGTCATGACCACTTCCACCGCGGGGAGATTCTCGGTGGGGTGCTGGTCCACGGGTATGCCCCGGCCGTCGTCTTCCACGGTGACGCTCTGGTCCGGGTGGATCCTCACCGTGATCTCGGAACAATGCCCGGCCATGGCCTCGTCGATGGAATTGTCCACCACTTCGTAGACCAGGTGGTGCAAGCCCTCCGCGGCGGTGTTGCCGATGTACATCGAGGGGCGCTCCCGCACCCCCTCCAGGTCTTTCAGAACCTGGATCTGCTCGGCGCCGTAGTCCTGCATGTTCTTTTCCGGAATTATCGTGGCTTCTTCCAAAGCGATGCTCCTTTTATCCGGAAATGCTTACAAACTCATGGGCATGATGATGGCAAAGTAATTGGGATCGTCCTGCTGCACCAGGCGGCAGGGCCGCTCCTGATCATTTAATTCCAGAAAGACGACGTCGCCGGTCATGGCCGCCAGGGGTTCCAGGAAATAGCGGGCATTAAAGCCGATCTGGATGGGAAGCTCGGAGGCGTCGCCCTGCTCCAGGGTGAGGGGAACGACTTCCCGGCCTTCCCCCACTTCCGGATTGTGGAAGGTGACCTCCAGATTATCCTCCGACATGGACAGCACCACGCCTTTAAAGCGGTCCGTGGACAGAAGCGCTATGCGCCTTATGGTGTCATACAGGGCCTGCCGGGACAGGACAAAGCGATACACAAAACTCTCCGGGATGATGCGCCGATAGTCGGGAAATTTCTTCTCCAGCAACCGAATAAAGAGGTATTTGTTGTCCGCCTGCAGAGCCAGGCTTTTTTTGCTCAGGCCCAGGCCGACTTTCTCTTCTTCGGCCAGCATCCGGGAAATTTCGGCCACACCTTTGCGGGGAATCAAAATGCCTTGCTCGATGGCGAACTGCTCGCTGGCCGGCAGGGGGCGCTGGATGAGGGTAAGGCGGTGGCCGTCGGTGGAGACCATGCGCAAGTGATAGCCATCCGGCTCCTCATGGCGCTCCCAAAAAATGCCGGAGAGGTGGTACTGGAGGTCGTCCACCGACACGGAAAAGATGGTCTTTTCGATCATGTCTTTGAGGAGCGGGCTTTCCACCTCCACCATAGTGAGGTCGGCGATCTCCGGCACCGGGGGGAACTGGTCCGCGGGCAGGCCGATGAGCTGATAGCGGGACTCTCCCGCCTGAATTTTGACGTTGGAGTTTTCCGTGCCGGTCAGGTCCAGGGTGTCGCCGGGAAGTTCCTTGATCAGGTTGGCGACGTAATGGGCCGGCAGCGTCAAGGCCCCGGGTTCCAGGACCTCCGCCTCGAAAACGCCTCGAAAGCTCACCTCCAGATCCGTGGCCGCCACGGCCACCTGATTGTCCTTGGCTTCCAGGAGGAAATGGCTGAGAATGGGCATGGTGCCCCGGCGATCCACGACCCCCGTGGTCTTGCCCACCGCTTTGAGCAGATTTTCCCGTTCCATTTTCAGGTGCATCGCTAGTTCTCCATTAAGAAAAGAAGTAAAAAGTAATCGCAAAAATAAGCCTGTCGGTAATGTTCATAAGTCGGATAAGTTTTTTAAATTCTTGGGAATTTTTTTATCAAGCCCTTGAACGTTTCCAAACAATTTTCGCCGGATATGGGCAGGCTTCCCGACCCCTCCCCGAAGGCCTGTCGACAACCTGGATATGGCGGTTCATACCGTCACCGGGTCGACAGGGTTATCGACATTACCATCCGGTGTCGCAACCAAGCAGGGCTCAAAATAATAATCACCTCGAGGCAGGAGCGTTTTCAAATCCCCCTAAATCCCCCTTTAGAAAAGGATGACTTTTTAAGGAAATCCTATAAGTTACAAATAATTCCTTTTAATTTCCCCCCTTTTTCAAAGGGCTCAGGGGGGATTTGTTGAACTCTCTTTGCTCCCCCAGTCCTTAACTGCGACCGCTGGGATCTACCCCCCATACCCAGAGATTTTGTCATCCTGAGCGCCGCGAAAGATCTAGATTCTTCGGTCGCCTGCGGCTCCCTCAGAATGACAAGAAAAGTCGCATGGGACCCCAGTCGGACAAAGTAGCTTTTATGGGCGCAGGCTAAAGCCTGCGGCTACAATAAATACTTTTCACGAATCATCTCCGAAAACAGAAAACAGAAAACAGAAAACAGAAAACAGAAAACAGAAAACTATCTTATTTACACACCGCGCCGGTGCTGCCGGAGCTCACCACCCGGCTGTAGCGGGCCAGGTAGCCGTGTTTGATCTTGGGCTCCGGCGGCTGCCAGGCCTCCCGGCGGCGGGCGAGCTCGGCGTCATCCACCAGCAGGGTCAGGGTCTTGCCCGGAATGTCAATGCGGACGCGGTCCCCTTCCTGGACCAGGGCAATGGGGCCGCCGTCCGCGGCCTCCGGCGAAATATGGCCGATGGCCGCGCCCCGGGTGCCGCCGCTGAAGCGGCCGTCGGTCAGCAGGGCCACCTCTTTGTCCAGGCCCAGGCCGGCAATGGCGGAGGTGGGGGTGAGCATCTCCCGCATGCCGGGGCCGCCCCG
>CAZLRL010000152.1:0-6964 GCA_964561645.1 uncultured Desulfobacterales bacterium | reverse complement strand
ACGGGTCCATGGAGTTCGATCTGCTTCACATGGGTCCGGAACTCTACGACACGCTTTGGGGCCTGTGGAAAAAGAAGGCTCACCCGGAATGGGTTTTCCCCAACCCCAAGACCGGCAAGCCTTACGTCCAGCGACGCCGGCTGATTCAGGGGATTTGTAAACGGGCCGGGGTTCGCTGCATCGGCTTCCACGACATCCGCCACCACGTGGCTACCCGGCTGATGGACGAGAAGAAAAAATCCCTGGGGACTATCTCCCGCTACCTTCGCCACAAATCAATCCGCACCACCGAGAAGTACCTCCGCCGACCGGACTCCAGCCTGGTAGAGGCGGCCGAGAGCCTGGAAACACCAACAATAACTAGTGAAATTTTGATTGAAGAAGGATTAGGTCAAATTGAAACGGTGTCTAAGCCGTAATGCCGGAATTCTTAGGAAAATTTTTTACTACCTCCCTCATCAATACAACACTTTTTATATTTCTTGCCGGAGCCACATGGACAAGGGGAATTACGGCCGATCTTTTTGCGCTTAACATTCTTAGATGCTCTTTCTTCAACAATTGGAAATTCTGTCACATTCTTCTCTTGAATGGCTATGTTGTCCGATTTGAAGAATCCGAAACCCTCGTTTGCTTGTTCATAGTGCTCTCTGAGATCATTTGGCCAAAAACTACAATCCATCAAAATAAAGTCTTCAGAATTCCTGTTTGAATATTTTGGAGCGTCGATAGCAATTCCAACAATAGTCTTCAAGTGCTCAAAATTATTCTTTGCAGCACCGCAGGCAATTTCGAGCATCGCTTGCCGCTTAGGACGGTAGTCATTTTCATAGTCAGAGATTCCCTCAACTTTGAGTTGCAGGAAGACATATCCCTTTCCTTCATAAAATGATGGCATGAAAGATAGATTCCGCATAATTGGCTGATAGGACTCTGGGAAATTGCGAATTGCTCGAATCATCTGTTCTGATAAAGCACGACGAGAGAATCGTGGTTCTTTTGCCATTTCATGGATCGCACTTTCACCTTTTAATAGAGTTGCATTTCCAAGTAAGGTGCCATTGAGAGCATTCTGGCAAGTTCTTTGGATAATTTCATCCCAAAGATAAGATACCTTGTCAGCCAATTTCTTATTCTTGTAGATTTCAAGTTTTTTAAAATCCTTCCATTCTCCTTCCCCAACCATCAAAAAATTTATATCCTCTTGAGGTGTACCTATAAAGTGTTTATTATTAGATTTTTCATAATTGAGGAAGTAGTGAGCTAGCAAATCTTCTTCGCCGCAATATACCAGTGCATCAAGTGATTGAATTGCAAGGATTTTGGCATCAAGATATGAAGAGAAATCAAAGAATGTATCGAGTTCATTAAAAATAATTGGTAAGTTGAAGCTATCGAATACATGAACCGGGTTCTCTTTGTCAATGTCGATCTTAAATGGAAATGGTAATTGATTATCGCTGTTTCCATAAGAAATAGCTAAACTGCCATATATGTTATTGTCAGAAAAATATTTACAAGCTTCTTTGGCACCATGCGCAATAATTATCTTGTGAATGATGATTTTGCCTAAATCGATGTCGATAGGGAATGGAACCTCTAAGGAGCTATCTAAGAATATTTCACGCCCACTTTTGATATAGCGTTCTGCTCCTTGAGCAGACCGAATCTGATCATCGATTACCCTCCTTTTCCAACGGGTCCAATTTACCAGTGGGTCTTTGCTTAACTTTTCGAATTGGCGCTTTTCACGATCAAAGAATATAAAGACATGATTCTCAAAAACGGCGAGGAGGTCACAAAGTTCATCTCGATCATCTCTTAATGGATTTGGATAGCTCCATAGATTTAGGAATGTCTTTTCACATAAATCAGCCAAGAGTTGTTCAGTTGGCGTTACGCCTTTCGATTTAACAATAACCATTTTACTACCCGTTGCTCGAATTGATAAAGAGCTAAAGATATTCTCCCGCTTTAAAATTAATTATCCATATTCTTAATAATTACAACTAAATACAAGAACGGCTTTTAAAGAATTGGATAAGAATTATTACTTCAAATAATGCTTCTAAAGCCTAATTACTTTATATCAAAATATCTAATCCAATAGCAAGGTCATTGTTAGGCACCACCGCAAGCTGAAAGTTCCAAATATCCGGCGATTCCCCATTTTAAAATCGTGTCAATTGGGGCGTGTTCCACCAACACCCTTCGTTCATCAGAATCAAAATGTGTATATTGTAGATCGGCTAAGGTCACCAAATTGTTTGGGTCTTGGAAATATGGGAAGCAGTTCTTTGGAAGGGACACTTGATGAGACACCGTTGGTTAGACATTCCCAGGGTTTTCATAGCGAAAGTAATTTTGTTGATTAATCTTGCCTATAGCTATGAAAATAAATAGGAAAATTTATAAACCCCGCAGTGAACCCCGCAGTGAGCTAATCAGGAAAAAGAAAAGGCCACCTAAGTGGCCGAAATCTTTGGTGGAGATGAGGGGATTTGAACCCCTGACCTCCTGCATGCGAAGCAGGCGCTCTTCCAGCTGAGCTACATCCCCACTGCCTGTTAATTATGGCGGTTAAATCCTTGCTGTCAAGGGGAATTGCAGAAAGACAGAGCAGCCAAGTCTGGCTGGGAGCACAGGTGAGGACACCTGTGCCACCAGGTGGGAAGGGCCCACGCTCAAGCCTCTGGAGTATCTGTAATTTTTCGGAGATTAATCAAAGGGGTTTTCATACCAGATTGTAGTGCTCCCATTGCCGGCAGCACGGGCATCTTGCCCGGGTCTGGACAGGCTGGAAGCCTGTTCTACCGTTCTAATTATGGGGTTTTTAGAGAGATGACGACCCCTGACCTTCTTCCCAAATACCCTGTTCAACAATCTCAGCTTACACCTGAAAGATGAACAGGCGGGCGTAGAGCAGGGCCGGGGCCGCGAACATCAGGCTGTCCAAGCGGTCCAGCATGCCACCGTGGCCCGGCAGGAGGGCCCCGGCGTCTTTTACCTGGGCCTGACGTTTCAGCATGGAGGCAAACAGGTCCCCGAGAAGACCGATAAACCCCAGCGACAAGGCCAGCAGGATCAGACTGAAAAATCCTACCTCGGGCACAAACCAGAGCCCCGCGATAACCCCGACGATTATATTGGCGGCCAGGCCTCCCCCGGTCCCGGCCCAGGTTTTCCCGGGGCTCACCTGGGGATAGAATTTCTTCTCCCCCAAGGCTTTGCCGGTGTAAAACGCGGCCGTGTCCCCGCTGCAAATTACAAAAAGGAGCCAGAGTATCCACCACTCGCCCTCGGGCATGTAGCGCAGCCAGATGAAATGGCCCAAAAGCAAAGGCAAATAGAGGAGGCCCAGAGAATTGACCGCCAGGTCCCAGGCCAGTTCCTGGATATATTCGTAGCTCAGCAGATAAAAGAGGAACAGGACAAACAGGCACGACACCAGGACAAACAGGGGCAGGGCCCGACCCTGGGGGGTGACTGCGGTGCAGAAGCTCAAAAGCAGCAGCGATCCCAGAGCTACGGCTTTGACTTTCCGGGGTCGATCCGCGGCCGGTTGAAAGAGGCCCAAAAACTCCCACTGGGCCAGCCCGTTGATGAGGAGCAGGGTCAACACGAAGCTCAATCGCCCTCCTTCCAGGAGGATGAGGAGAATAAGGGGGATCAGTACGAGGGCGGTAAGCCAGCGTTTCAGATGCATGCTTCGTCCCGAGACTGTTTCTGCAGGCATTTGCGCCGCGCCCACAATAGGAGGGCGCCGCTCAGGAGGGCGATTCCCAGAGCCAGAACCTGGGTGGAGGGCATGCCCAGAAAAATTTCCGGCCCCCGGGGGTCCAGCGCGGTGGGGGCCCGGAAAAATTCCACCGTAAATCTGGCCAGGCCCGCCAGGAAGAAGTAGCTCAGAACCACCTGGCCCTCGAAGCTTTTGCGCTTCCTGAGCCACAGCACGACGCCGAAAATTCCCAGGGACAGGAGGGCTTCATAAAGCTGGGCCGGGTGCAGGGGTTCCCGCAGAGGGCAGAGGGTGTTCGGATCAGTGAAGGTCACCGCCCAGGGGAGGTCGGTGGGTCGGCCGAAGCAGCAACCGGCCATGAAGCAGCCGATGCGACCGAGGGCCACACCCAGGGGCATACCCACGGCCAGGGCGTCAAAGGTGGTCCGCCAGGGCAGGTTATGGCGGCGCAGGAAAAAAAACGCCGTGGCCACCGCGGCAATGAGGCCGCCGTGGAAAACCAGGCCTCCTTCCCAGAGCGAAAAGATTTTCAGGGGGTTTTCCAGGAAAAAACTAAAGTTTACGATCACATAGAGCAGGCGGGAGCCGATGATGGCGGCCAGGATAATATAAAAACACAGGTCATAAAACCGGCCCACGGGCAGGCCCAGGCGCCGGGCTTCCTGGCCCGAGACCAAAATGGCGGCCAGGAAGGCCAGGGCCAGGAAAAAGCCATAGGTGTAAAGATTGACAGGCCCGAATTTATACAGGATGGGATACATCTGGGGTTTTTTCCTCTCGAAAAATATACCAGAGCAGAAAGCCGGCGCCGACGCAGATCAGGCTGTCCGCCACATTGAAAGCCGGCCAGTGATAGCGGCCGACGTGGAAATCCAGGAAGTCGATAACCTGGCCCAGGCGCACCCGGTCAATGAGATTGCCGGCCGCGCCGGTGAAAATCAGGTTGAAACCCACCGCGGCCAGGGTCTGGTCAGGAGGCAGACGCCACCACAGGTAAGCCACCACCCCCATAACCAGGATCTTGATGATAATGAAGAAGATCCAGGTAAATCCCGGGGGCAGGTTGGCCAAAAGCCCGAAGGCCGCGCCCCGGTTGTAGATAAACACCAGGTTGAAAAAGCCCTCGATGATGGATATCTGCTCCCCCAGAGGGATGGTTTGCACCACCAGAAGTTTGGTGATCTGGTCCAGGACCACGCCCCCCACCAGAATAGCAAGAAAAAGGGCCCATTTTCGGGACATGATGCTTAACCTTCCAGGACCTGGAGGCAGCGCCGGCAGATGTGGGGATGCCGGTTGTCCTGCCCCACGCTGGCCAAAGTGAACCAGCAGCGCACACACTTCTCCCCCGCAGCCTTGTTCACCTGGACCTGCAGTCCGGAAATTTCCTGGGCCTCCAAGGCTCGTTCCAAGGGAATTTGCTGATTGGTTACAAAAAATTCCGCCACCTGGGTGAGGGTTTTCATTTCAGCGGCATTGTGGTTCAAGCGGTCGTAAAGGGCCGCATCCCCGGTCCCCAGCACCACACGGGCTTCCTGGGAGGTGGACAGCACCTTGGCTTTTCTGGCCTCCTCCAGCCCCCGGTTGATTTCATCCCGGACTTTCAGGAGGAACTCATACTTGGCCAGCAGATCTTCGTCGGGAAAACCCGGGCGCGGCTCCGGGAATTCCGCCAGGTGCACGGACTCCTCCGGGCGGGTTCCGGGCAGGTGCTCCCAGACCTCCTCGGTGGTGAAGGAGAGGATGGGGGCCATGAGCCGGGTGAGGTCAAAGAGGAGCTCATAGAGGGTGCTTTGGGCGCTGCGGCGAGCCCATGACTCCGCCCGGGAAATGTAAAGCCGGTCTTTGAGGATGTCCAGGTAAATGGAGGACATTTCCACGGCGCAGAACTGATGCAGGCGGTGAAAAACCAAGTGAAATTCATAATCATGGTAGGCCCGCTTGACCCGCTGGGTGAGTTGGGCCAACCAGGACAGGGCCAGCCGATCCAGTTCTTCCCGCTCCTGCACCGGGACCAGGTCTTTTTCAGGGTCGAAGTCATACAGATTTCCCAGCATGAAGCGGGCGGTGTTGCGGAAACGCCGGTACGCATCGCCCAATTGTTTGAGGATATTATCGGACAGGCGCACGTCATCCCGGTAATCCTCGGCCGTCACCCAGAGGCGGAGAATTTCGGCCCCGAGCTTGGCCATGATCTCCTGGGGAGCAATGACATTTCCCAGGGATTTGGACATCTTGCGGCCGTCGCCGTCCACCACGAAGCCGTGGGTTAAAACTCCCCGATAGGGGGCCTTCCCGCGGGTGCCCACCGCGGTCAGCAGACTGCTGTGGAACCAGCCCCGATGCTGGTCCGAACCTTCCAGGTAGAGGTCCGCGGGCAGACCCAACTCCGGGTTGGGCTCCACCACCGCGGCAAAGCTCACCCCCGAGTCGAACCACACGTCCAGGATGTCGGTTTCCTTGGTGAAGGCCTCTGACCCGCACCCGGGACACCGGGTTCCCGGCGGCAGGATTTCCGCGGCCGGGCTGGCAAACCAGAAATCCGCGCCTTCCCGGCGCACCCGGGCGAGGATGGCGTCTAGAATTTCCTGGTTTAAAAATACTTCACCGCAGCCCTGACAGTGGAAGGCCACGATGGGCACGCCCCAGGCCCGCTGGCGGGAGATGCACCAGTCGGGCCGCTGCTCCACCATCTGGTAGATGCGTTCCCGACCCCAGCGGGGTATCCAGGTCACCCGGTCGATGGCCTGGAGGGCCTTTTCCCGCAAGCCGTTCTTTTCCATGGAGATGAACCACTGCTCGGTGGCCCGAAAGATAAGGGGCTGTTTGCAGCGCCAGCAGTGGGGATAACTGTGGGCGGCCTCTTCCGCCAACAGGAGCGCCCCCTGTCGGCGCAGATGCTCGATAATACCCGGGTTGGCCTCCCAGACCCCCTGCCCCTGGAATTCCGGCACCTCGGGGGTGAAGCGGCCGTCGTCGTCCACCGGGGAGTAGGGAGCCAGGTTGTAGCGGCGGGCGCTGTCGTAGTCTTCCTGGCCGTGCCCCGGCGCGATGTGCACCAGGCCGGTGCCCGCGGTCACCGTGACATAATCGGCCAAAATGACCTGGGAGGGGCGCTCGATCCAGGGGTGGCGGCAAAGGGCTCCTTCGAGGGTGCGGCCCGACATCCTGAGGACCTCGTGCCCCTGGAGGCCCCAGTGCGACAGCAAGCTCTCCGCCAGTTCC
>CAZLRL010000151.1:0-6975 GCA_964561645.1 uncultured Desulfobacterales bacterium | reverse complement strand
ATGCGCCACTCCCTCTGCTCGACATAATTGGGGGTACTTTTTCCACCCCCCCCCAGATCAATATACTCCCAAATGTACCCCCATTTAACCTGGCTGTCCATGAAAATTATTAGACGGCAATAGACATCAAAAAGCCCACCAACTGTTACCAGATGTGGGCTTTTTAGACTATCCAGGACTTCTTTGGATTTAAAAGTGGTGCCTGGGGCCGGACTCGAACCGGCACGGGAGTAACTCCCGAGGGATTTTAAGTCCCTTGCGTCTACCCCTTCCGCCACCCAGGCTGAGTTATTGCAGGGATTTGGTTTGTGGACCGGATCAGTCCGGACCAGGGACACTAACGCATAATTACTGTTTTTTATCCGCTGGTGCAAGGGACTTTTTCGGGAAGCCTTTCCGGCAGGGGCCTTTTGGGGTCTGAAAAGTTCAAAGTTATATAGGGCGGCCCGCGGCCGCCGCCATTGGCGTGCTCGGCACGCCCTATAACTGTTTGACTGTTTTTTATCCACCGGTGCAAGGGACTTTTTCAGGAGAGTTCTTCGGCCGGGCTTCCCGTCGGAGAAATTCTAGAACCTATTTCAAAACCTCATATTTCGGTTTCTTTTGTCATTCTGAGGGCGCGTAGCGACCGAAGAATCTAATTTTTTCAATATGTTCCAGATCATTCACTTCGTCCAGGATGACAGAACAACGGGTTTTGAAATGACTTCTGGTCTTGAAACGTTAAGTAACTCAAAAATCCTTTCATTCCCCCCCTTTGCTAAAGGGGGATTAAAGGTGATTTGTAAGTATATTTAAAGACTTAGTCGATAAATTAACCTGGTCGGGCTAGGGAGCCGGTAGACATCCCGCCGCCGGGGCGGCGGGGCGCGATTGTCCCCAGACCGGGACCGACCTGAGGCACACAGGGCCGGAAGGAAAGAAACAGCTTATATTCCAGGACTCTGGAGAGGATTTACGGCAGACGCACCAGACAGGGGGATTCCAGGAGATGCACCTCGGACAAGGCCTCCTTCGATGTCCCCGATAATTGTTGGGTCACATCCAGAAGGAGGGTGCGGGCCTCGGTCAGGGAAGCGGGGTCCAGACGCCGGGCTTGTTGGTTTTCCTTCGAAATCAGGAGCTTTATCCCGGGGGTGGAGACCTCCCGGGATGCTTTAGGGGGCCTCCGGGGGCTGGTGCAGGGTTCGTCTTGACTTTTCACCAGGGTCAAAAAAGGTTCCACCTTCATAAAATCAACATCCTGTTGGGTCTTCCCCCTTCTCCAAACACCTCCTGCAACTTTTTTATCGGCTTTTGGCCGGTTTTTCTTTAAAATGGCCGCGTGATCAAGCCTTCAATCTGTTTTCCCCCTCCCCGCGAGGTCCGTTGAGCATGGAATATTTCCTGGGGTTGGTAGGGCTGGCCTACGTGCTGGGATCCGTCCCCACGGGGCTGCTGGTGGCCCGGCTCCTGGGCGGACCGGACCCCCGCCAGAGCGGCAGCGGCAACATCGGCGCGGCCAATCTTTTCCGCCTGCTGGGGCGCAACGCCGGAGTTTTGACCTTGGTGGGAGATACTCTGAAAGGGGCCCTGCCGGTATTCTTGGCCCTCTATTGGCTGACGCCCCTGGGCGTCTGGCATGACAGTGCCGTGGCCGCGGTGGGCCTGGCCGCGGTTTTGGGCCATATTTTTCCGGTTTTCCTCCATTTTCGGGGCGGCAAAGCGGTGGCCACCACCTTCGGGGTGGTGGCGGTGCTCTGCCCCCTGGCGGCCCTCAATCTGCTCGTGGTTTATGCTATAACCCTCTACCAGATACGCATCTTCTCGGTGGGCGCCCTGATCTGCGCCTGGCTCCTGCCCCTGGCGGTGGGGCTTTTTTGCGCTTCCAAGCCCTACCTTTTCCTGGCCGGGGTTTTGTCCGCCCTGGTCCTGGTGCGCCATTGGGAAAATCTCTGGCGCCTGTTTCGAGGCGAAGAGCCCCGTATCTGAGCAGGCCGAGCGGTCCGGGCCCACACCATCCGGGGTACCGGGCCGGGCGCCGGCAAGGCGAAGTCATTTCGAATAATCACTGAAAACGGAGGCTGGTATGCTGGTCAAAGACTGGATGAGCAAAGATCCCATCACCATCACTGACGATACCTCCATGATGAAGGCCATCCACCTCATGAAGCAGAACCGCTTCCGACGCCTGCCGGTGCTGCAGGAAGGTCGGTTGGTAGGCATCGTTTCGGACCGGGACCTGAAGGAGGCCTCGCCCTCCAAGGCCACCACCCTGGACGTACACGAACTCTATTATCTGTTATCCGAGCTGCAGGTGAAGGACATCATGACCTATGACCCCATCACCGTCACCTCGGATGACACCGTGGAGCACGCGGCCCAGCTCATGCTGGATAATACCATCTCCGGAGTGCCCGTGGTCGACGAGCAGGGCGGAGTAGTGGGCATCCTCACCCAGTCCGACGTCTTCCGGGCCTTCATGCACATTACCGGCATTCTCCAGGGGGGCGTGCAATTTGCCATCCGCCTGGAGGACAAACCGGGCCTGATCAAAGAGGTGGTGGATTTACTGCGGTCCAAGGGGGCGCGCTTCGTGAGCCTGCTTACATCCTACACGTCGGCCCAGGAAGGCTATCGGGATATTTACCTGCGGGTGAAAAACCTTTCCCCGGAAGCCATTGAGGCCGCGGAAAAAGAGCTGGCCACCCCCCACGAGGTGCTGTACGTCAAGCAGGAGGGCGATATATAATACCGTTCTCGGTTCTCGGTTTTCTGTAAAAATAAATAAGAATATCCATTAGTTACATTGCAAGTTTGTTTCATCTAAAAGCGAAATTGGTTTAATACCAAACTGCCGTCAGACAAGTAATTTTACTGTAGGGGCACGGCTTGCCGTGCCCGAGGCGGGCCGAAGCCTGCGGCTACATTTTGTTACCTATTTGACAGCAACTTGGTATAAGACAATACGATTTGCCGGAGGGCGGGCGTCCCGCCCATCTGCCATGAGGCTCCGAGAGTTGGCGGGCGGGACGTCCGCCCCGGGTTTTTCTCAGCCCATATGCTCCACCAGTTGCTGGCCGTACGCGGAGCAGGAAATTTCCCTGGTGCCCGGCAGCAGGCGGGCCAAATCATAAGTAGCCACGCCCGCGGCCAATACCTTGGGCAGGGCCTGGTGGATCAGGTCCGCGGCCTCATTCCAGCCCAAATACTCCAGGAGCATGGCCCCGGACAGGATAAGGGAACTGGGGTTCACCCGGTCCAGACCGGCGTACTTGGGCGCGCTGCCGTGGGTGGCTTCGAACATGGCGCAACTGTCCCCCACGTTGGCCCCGGGGGCCATTCCCAGCCCCCCCACCTGGGCGGCCAGCGCGTCGGAAATATAGTCGCCGTTGAGGTTGGGGGTGGCAATGATCTGGTACTCGGCCGGCCGCAGGAGCACCTGCTGGAAGAGGTTGTCGGCCAGGCGGTCCTTGATCACCACCCGGCCCGGAGGCGTCTGCCAATTGTAGCGGCTCTCCAGTTCCGCTTCCGAGAGCGTTTTCCCTTCGAACTCCTCCAGGGCCACCTCGTAGCCCCAGTTCTGAAAAGCCCCCTCGGTATATTTCATGATGTTGCCCTTGTGCATCAGGGTGACGTTGGTATACCCCCGCTCCAGGGCGTATTTTATGGCCAGGCGCACCAGCCGCTTGCTGCACCGGGCCGTCATGGGCTTGATGCCGATGGCCGCGTTGCGGTCCAGATGGCAATCCAGGTATTGATTTAAAAAGTCAATGAGGCGGCGGGCCTCCGGGCTCATGGCCTGCCACTCCACCCCGGCGTACACGTCCTCGGTGTTTTCCCGGAAGACCACCATGTTGATCTTTTCCGGCTCCTTCAAGGGGCTGGGGACCCCGGGGTAATAGCGCACCGGGCGGATGCAGGCGTACAGGTCCAGCACCTGGCGCAGGGTGACGTTGAGCGAACGAAAACCCCCGCCGATAGGGGTGGTCAGGGGGCCTTTCAAGGCCACCCGGTATTGGCGCAGGGCCTCCAGGGACTCTTCCGGCAGATAGTGCCCGGTTTGCTTGAAGGCCTTTTCGCCGGCCAGAATTTCCTGCCAGATGATTTGCCGGGCCCCGCCGTAGGCCTTGGCCACCGCCGCGTCCAGCACCGGCTGGGTCGCCCGCCAGATGTCGGGCCCCGTGCCGTCGCCCTCAATAAACAATACCTGGGGATAATCGGGGACTTCCAGCTCCCTGGTGGATTTCACGGAAATTTTTTCACCCTGCGCGGCCATGATCTATCCTCATTCTCCTTACTATTCCGACCTCAAATCTCCGGAACGAGACCCCTTTAATCAACTGTTAAATGTATCAACTTTTCCCCGGAATCCAAGTTTATTTATGGAGGAAGATAGCCGTTGCCGCGCTGAGTGCGTAGGCACTGCCCACCGGAATTCTGTCGACACCAAAGCCCCCTCTTTATGACCGGATAGACTCTTATACCAATTTCGCTTTCAAATGAAACAAACTTGCAATGTAACTTATGGATATTCTTATTTCTTTTTACAGAAAACCGAAAACCGAAACCGGTATTATAAGGGAGGTAAACATTGGTGGCACAGGTTTTCAACCTGTGCTGGCGCGAGGCTTAGCCTCGCGGCTACCTATAAAGAATGTAGGGTGCGCTTGCGCACCATGATGTGCTGCTGGAGGCAGCAATTCTTGAAAAATTAGTCATAAGAAAACGTGGTGGACATAAAAGACCACAAGGAAAAGACGATGAGCCCGGCCGCGGCCACACCCAGGACCAACGCCAGCGGATAGTCCAGATATTTCCCCCCGGGCTGCGAGGTCTGCCCTTGCCAGAGTTTTCTCAGACCCCCCTGAAACTCTTCGGTGCACAGCAAGAGGATCAACAAAAACCCGAGCAGCGAGATGAAGAGATCAATCAATATTAAGGACCATACAGTTGTAGTAACTTGTACACCGTACACTAAAAAACCGAAAACAAAAAACAGAAAACCGTATTAACCCGAGGGCCAGTTGCCCGCCAGTTGGCCGCAGGCCGCGGCGATGTCCTGACCCCGGGATTCCCGGATGAACACCGGATAGTGGGCCTGGCGGATGATGTCCTGGAACTCCAGCACCCGGGCGGGATCGGGCGCCGCGAAGGGCAGCTCCGGGTGGGGATTGAAGGGAATGAGGTTGACCTTGGCCCTGAAGCCCCGCAAAAGACGGGTCAGCTCCCATGCCCTGCCCGGGTCGTCGTTGACCCCGGCCAGGAGCACATAGGCAAAGGTGATACGCCGGTGGCGGGGCAGCGGAAAGGCCCGGCAGGCCTCCAGGAGTTCCTTGATCGGATAGCGCCGGTTGATGGGCATGATGTCGCTGCGGGTGGCGTCGTCCACCGCGTTCAAAGACACGGTGAGATTGACCCGGACTTCCTCCCCCAGGCGGGGAATGAGGGGGGCCAGGCCCACGGTGGATACGGTGACCCGCCGGGTGGAGAAATTGAGCCCCCAGGGGGCCTGGATGATGCGGACAGCCCGCACCAGGGCCTCGAAATTGGCCAGGGGCTCGCCCATGCCCATGAACACCAGGTTGGTGAGGGGCTTGTCCGGCGGCACCAGCGGCCGCGCCTGGAGCACCTGGTTGACCATCTCGGCCGGCCTGAGGTTGCGGGTCAGGCCCTGGCGCGCGGTGAGGCAGAAGCGGCAACCCAGAGCACAGCCCGCCTGGCTGGACACGCACAGGGTGCTGTGGTCTGCTTCGGGAATGAGCACCGATTCGATGCTGGGCCCGTCCGGGAGGAGCCAGCGGAATTTCTGGGTGCCGTCGGCGGACTCCTGCCGGTCCGTCAGCTCAAGCCCGCTCAGGCAGGCCCGCCGGGGGAGCTCTTCCCGCAAGGCCCGGCTGATATCGGTCATGTCCCCGAAGTCCCGGACCCCCTTATATACCCATTTGAGGAGCTGTCGGGCCCGGAAGCGGGGCAGATTCCAGGCCGCCACCAGCTCCTCCATCTCCGGCAGGGTCAGGTCCTTTAGATCAACGGGGGTATCCATGGTGAAAAAAACGGAGTCCGATTACGGAATAGACGCGCAACCAGAGGGGCTGCTAGCGGCGGGGTCTTTCAGGGCGCCAGGCGAAACCAGGCCCCGCGCCCCCTGTTACCACAGGGGCGAATTTCTTGTCCTTTGAGGCTTGCTGTTCCAGAAGTCTTCCCAACCCAATTTAGGCCCCTCGGGCTCTTTCCAGGTCCTCCATGCGGGATTTACAGGCGATGCACATGGTGGTTACCGGCCGGGCCAGCAGGCGTTTTTCGGCGATTTCACAGCCGCAAATTTCGCACACCCCATAGGTGCCCGCGTCGATGCGGTCCAGGGCGTCCCTGATTTTCAAAATGAGTTTGCGCTCCCGGTCCCGGATCCGCAAAACGTAGCTGCGGTCGGTTTCCAGGGAGGCCCGGTCAGTAGGGTCCGGAAAGGCGGAGGCCCCCGACCCGGTCATGACATTGCGGGTCTTGTCGGCCTCGCCCAGGAGCTCATTGATGCGCTCCTGCAACAGGCTGCGGAAAAATTCAAGACGTTCGGGGTTCATGGCCGGCTCTCTTGAGCGAAGTCCCAAGACGGCGGGCGGTGATAATCCCCGCTGGCGCCGCCGCTTTTCTCCACCAGGACCAGGTCTGAAATGATCATGCCCCGGTCCACGGCTTTGCACATGTCATAAATGGTCAAGGCCGCGGCACTGGCAGCCACCAGGGCTTCCATTTCCACCCCGGTGCGACCCTCGGTGCGCACTGTGGCCCTTATAGCCACCGCCTGAGCCTCGGGTTCGGGTGTAAACTCGATGTCTACCCCGGTAAGTGGTAACGTATGGCACAAGGGGATGACCTGCGCCGTGTTTTTGGCCGCCATAATCCCGGCCATCCGGGCGGCGGCCCAGACATCCCCTTTGGGTAAATCGCCGCTCATAAGACGAGGGAAAATCTTGGGTCCCACCAGTATGCGGCAAC
>CAZLRL010000150.1:0-7030 GCA_964561645.1 uncultured Desulfobacterales bacterium | reverse complement strand
AGAGACCTCTGTGAAAATCATGGTGAACAGCCGCCCCCGGCTGTAATTTGCAGGCGATGGCGCCTGCTCTACAATATATTGATTTATTGACAGGCTTTTAGATTGATAACCAGATTTTCGCAGAGGTCTCAAGTAATAAGACCAAAGCCTGCCGCGGCCGGGGATGAGTAATTGTGACCACCCCGAAATGGCCACGAATACCTAACCGAACCGGCTTGCGCATTTCTCCTCCAGGACCTACATTAGAGGAAAATGGCTGGGGAATAGAAAATTAATCTCAATAATTTCTTAATTTTTCCGAATATGCTGATATAATTTAAAAATTAATCGGCCGGACAATTTTTCAGGTTGGTAAACCTGGATCGGGAGGATACCATGGGATATTCGCAAGAGGAGCTGAAAGCCAAGATTGTGGATTTTTACCCGGAGATCGACAAACACGGGCTTGATACCAGTCTGAATTTTGATGACAAGAAAAACGCCTATATCGTTCATTTAAAAAAAGGGGAGCACGAACTCACCACCCACCTCGAAAAAGCGGACGCCGACTCCTGCATGGAAGGCAACAAGTGCGTCTACCTGGGGGTGCAAATCGGGCAGTTCGTGAAAAATTTTGAAGAGGAGGAATAAGCGCCACCCACCGCGGAGGCGTCCTCCAAAAAAAAAAAATTGCTTCACAAAATTTACCGTTTCGGCCTCCAATATTTAATTGAGGGCTGATGAAACGGACAAAAAATCTCCAGTCCGGGCCCCAAGGGCAAAAACCCCGCCCCCAGGCCCCTATCCTGGAGAATCACCTGCTGCCGGCAAATCCGGGGGGAATGCCGCGGGGTTTCGGAAGCATTCGGAGCTGAGGGGATCCGGGGCTTTCGGGTAGTCAACCAGCTACATCCTTTTTAGGGGGAGATCAGGCCATGAAATTTTTCAAAGGGACGGGGGATCCCAGGATCGACCGATTATACTCCCGCCGGCGTTGGGCCCGGCGGCTCGGGTGGGTCATCTACGGTCTGCTGTTCACCATCCTGCTGACCGGCGCCGGCGCGGCCTATTTTATCTATACTTCTTACATCAAAGACCTGCCTGATTTCACCGCCATCAAAGAATACCGTCCTCCGGTGATCAGCCGCATCTATGCCCGGGATGGCCGTTTGATGGGCGAATTTTATGCCGAACGCCGCATCGAAGTGCCCTACAGCCGCCTGCCCCGGCATCTGGTACTGGCTTTTGTGGCCGCAGAGGATTCCCGCTTTTTCGATCACCCGGGGGTGGATGTTTTCGGCATTGCCCGGGCTTTCCTCCGCAATGTGGAAGCCGGGGAAATCGTCCAGGGCGGCAGCACCATCACCCAGCAGGTGGTCAAGCGCATCATGCTCTCCTCGGAAAAAAGTTATGCCCGCAAAATCAAAGAAGCGGTGCTGGCGTATCGCATTGACAACTATCTCACCAAAGAAGAAATCCTCACTATATACCTGAACAATATCTTTCTGGGCCGGGGCTCCTACGGCGTGGAGGCCGCGGCCCTGGAGTTCTTCTCCAAGAACGTGGAGGACCTGACCCTGGCCGAAGCCGCCCTGCTGGCGGGCATCCCCAAGGCCCCCAGCCGCTATTCGCCCTATATGAACCCCCAGAAGTCCAAAGAGCGCCAGGCCTACGTCCTCCGGCGCATGGCCGAAGAAGGCTTCATTACCCGGGAGCAGGCCACTGCGGCCTTGCGGCAGCCCATCCGGCTCAAAGCCCTCAGGTCGGACTGGATCAAAGAATGCGGCTATTTTACTGAACATGTCCGGGGCCTGCTGGAAGAGCGCTTTGGCAGAGAGCAGGTGATGAACCTGGGCCTCAGGGTTTATACCACCGCGGATGTTAACCTGCACCGGGTGGCCCAAAAGGCCGTGGAAGGCGGCATACATGATCTGGTGAAGCGCAACGGCTACCGCGGCCCCCTGCGGCATCTCGATGCCAGGGAACAGGCGGCTTTTCATCGGCGCCAGATGCGTTACTTTAAAAAATATCCCGCCCGCCAGGGCATCCTGGTCACCGTCCTGGTGGAGCAGGCGGCCTCAAAGGGCCAGGACGTGCAAATCCGCTTCGGCAACCACACCGGCAAACTGGTCTCCGCGCCTGCTGCCCAGGACCCCAAGCTGCCCCGGGTGCGCCCTTCCACCCTCCAGAAGGGAGATGAGGTCCTGGTGCGCCTCACGGACAAAGACAGCCAGGGTCGCTGGACCGCCATCCTGGAGCCTGCTCCCATGGTCCAGGGAGCCCTCCTGTCCATGGAACTCCACTCCGGCAAGGTGCGGGTCATGACGGGGGGCAAAGATTTCGGCGACAGCACCTTCAACCGGGCCATCCAGGCCCACCGGCAGCCGGGCAGCGCGTTCAAGCCCATTATCTATGCCGCCGCGGTGGAGCGCGGCTACGGTCCCAATTCCATCCTCATGGACGAACCCCTGTCCCTCCCGGGCGGTCGCCGGGGGGAATTGTGGACCCCGCAAAACTATGACCATACCTTTTCCGGGCCCATCCCCTTGTCCACGGCCCTGGCCCGGTCCCGGAACATCCCCGCGGTCCGCATGATGATGGCCCTGGGCGTTCCCGCGGTGGTCAATATGGCCAAAAATTTGGGCATCGCCTCCCCCATTTATCCCAATTACGCCTCGGCCCTGGGGGCCTCCGAGGTGACCCTGCTTGAGCTCACCCGGGCCTATTCCGTCTTCCCCAACCGGGGCTATCTGGTGGACCCCGTTTTTATCACCCGCATTGAAGACCGGGACGGCCGGGTCCTCTTCGAAGCCAGCCCCCGCCGGCAACTGGCGGTCAAACCGGAAACCGCGGACATGATGACCAACCTCCTCACGCAAGTGGTGCAGCGGGGCACCGCCACCCGGGTCCAGGTTTTGGAGCGGCCTATGGGCGGCAAGACCGGGACCACCAACAATACCAGAGACGCCTGGTTCCTCGGCTTCACCCCCTCGATGATTACCGGGGTCTGGGTGGGCATGGACGACGAACGCAGCCTGGGCCCCAAAGAAACCGGCTCCCGGGCCGCAGCCCCCATTTTTATCGACTACATGAAGGAAGCCTTGAAAAATAAACCGGTGGAGCAATTCCCCGAAGAGGTCCAGGCCCCGACGATCAGGAAGCAGTATAAAGAGTACTACGATGATGAAGAGGCCATCGACGAAGAGGAGCTTTTTTATCCGGAACCCAGTACCCTGACCGAGGTCTCTCCCAGAGTGCCTGCCCCTACCCAGAGCTTTTTCAAAAGCGATCTGGGCCGATAGGGCATGATGCTCTCCCTGCGCCCGGCTGGTCGAACCAAAAGTTTGGCGGGCCGGGAACGAAAATATAGAAAACCCTCTTCCCTTCTCTTAGAGTTCAGGGCATAATTTAAGTTCGCCAGGGTTGACTCGGGAAAGCGGAGAACCTCGCTTTTCCCGGTCTTCCTTTGCTTTTGAGGCTTTGTATGCGGCAGCTTGAAGTTGCAACTATTATTTCCGCGGTCCGGGACGCGGCTGTGTCGGCCAACTACGAGTTGGACGCCGATATGCTGGCCGCGTTTGAGAAAGGCATGGACCAGGAGGAATCGCCCGCGGGCCGGGAAATCTTCCGGCAGCTCCTGGAGAACGCCCGTATCGCCTCGGAGGAGCGTATCCCCTTGTGCCAGGACTGCGGCCTGGCGGTGATTTTCGCCGAGGTGGGCCAGGACCTGCGCCTGGTGGGAGGCGATTTCGAGGCCGCGCTCCAGGAAGGGGTGCGGCAGGGCTATGCCGAAGGCTACTTACGAAAATCCCTCTGCCACCCCCTCACCCGCCGGAACACCGGCGACAACACCCCCGCGGTCATCCATACGGACATCGTGCCCGGGGAGGGCTTGAAACTCCATGTGGCCACCAAGGGCGGCGGCAGCGAAAACGGCAGCAAGCTCTTCATGCTCAAACCCGCGGAAGGGCTGGCCGGCATCAAGGAAAAGATCCTGGCCACCGTGGCGGAAGCCGGCCCCAACGTCTGCCCCCCCATGATTGTCGGGGTGGGCATCGGCGGCAACTTCGAGCGCTGTGCCCTTTTGGCCAAAAAAGCCCTGTTCCGGAAACTGGCCGACACCCACCCGGACCCGGAAGTCGCGGCCCTGGAGTCAGAATTCCTCACCGCGGTCAATGACTTAGGCATCGGCCCCGCGGGCCTGGGGGGCCGCATCACTGCGCTCGGGGTCAAAATCAACCTGCAGCCCTGCCATATTGCCAGCCTGCCCCTGGCCATTAATATTCAGTGCCACTCCAGCCGCCACCTTGAAGTGGTTTTGTGAGGGTAAGATATGAGCAAAACCATGCACATCACCCCGCCGCTGGGCGATCGCCTCATCAAGGACCTGCTGGTGGGCGACCTGGTCCTGGTGACCGGCGTCATTTACACCGCCCGGGACTCGGCCCACAAGCGGCTGGTGGAACTGCTGGACCAGGGCCAGGACTTGCCGGTGGACCTTCAGGGGCAGATTTTGTATTATGTGGGCCCCAGCCCGGCTCGGCCCGGCCGGGTCATCGGCGCGGCCGGCCCCACCACCAGCACCCGCATGGACGCCTACACCCCCACCCTGCTGCAGCTGGGCCTGAAGGCCATGATCGGCAAGGGCAAACGCAGTCCCGAAGTGATCGCCGCGCTGCAGGAACATACCGCGGTCTATCTCGGCGCCACCGGCGGCGCCGGCGCCCTTATTTCCAAATGCATCCGCGCCGCCCAAGTGGTGGCCTTCCCGGACCTGGGCCCCGAGGCGGTTCACCGCCTGGAAGTCCAGGATTTCCCCACCATCGTGGTCAATGACTGCCACGGCGGCGATTTGTATGAACTGGGACGCCGGGAATATGCCCGCCAGCTGCTGGCTTAGGTGTCACGTAAGGAAGGTAAGGCCTGGGTGGACAAAAAACACTCCGGTCCCAGAAGGAGATTCCGGGGACAAAAAACCCTAATTTATGCCCCAACAGATCATTAGGAAGGAAAATATTGGGGGCACAGGTTTTCAACCTGTGCTGGCGCAAGCTAAAGCCTCGCGGTTACATTTTTCTTAGTTCTGATCGCCTGACGGACTGCAAAAAACCTACCGGACACTACTGGGATTTAGGGGAATTTTTAGGGGGTTACAGAACTCTCGCCTGAGGGCCTTTCCGGGCGCCGCGCAAAATCGTAGCAGATTCTTCACTTCGCCGGGATGACAGAAACTTGGTTTTGCGTTAGGTTATAGCTAGTTGGTAAAGCCTCCTCAGGGGAAGGCCTGAAATAAGACAGGATAGAGAAGATGGTGGCGGACCTGGAAAAAATCATGGCCCGGATCAAGGAGAAGCACCGCTCTTTCCAGGCCTATCAGTTCGACGCCCTGGAAAACGACGCCCTCAAAACCTTCTTCGATCTGGTCCAGGAATACGAAACCCTGGAAAATTTCTACCGCATCGCGGTCGGGGTCATCAAAGAATTTTTCGGCCTGGAATCCTGCCTCTACCTCGTAGCCCGGGACGGCACCTTAAGACAGGTGTGCGACAGCCTCCAGGGCATTTATCCCGAAAAACCCATCGCGCCCGAACACATCCATCTGGAAAACCAGGCCTATGAGCTGAACTCCTCCTGGCTGGCGCCCATCCGGGGAAATCTCCTGCTGGTGGACCGCTTGCCCTTCTACGCCAAGGAGCAGCTCATCGGCATGTTCGAGGTCTTTCCCAAGGAGAAAATTTCCGACCAGCGCCGCTTTTTTCTGGAGAAATACACCAACCGTCTGGGCTACAACCTGCATAACAAGATCATCTCCTGGCAGAATATCCAGCACATCCGCTTCATCAACAGCCTGGTGGGGGATATCGAGCACAACATCATCCTGCCCAACATCAGCCTGAGTCTGTATCTGCGCAAGCTCAAAGGCAAAATCAAGTCCCTCAAGGCCATGGAATGCACCTGCTTCCAGAGGGGCTCCCCCGAAGCCACCCAACTCCACGACCTGGTGGCGGAAATGGAAGAGGACTACCAGACCCTGGAAGGCCAGTATCGGGGCGTGAGCCTGTTCATCGAGTCCCTGTTTCGGCCCTCTCACTTTCAAAAAGGGCACCTGGTGCTGCGGCGGCGCACCACCCGGGTGTTGAGCGATATCATCCAGCCCCAACTGAAGCTGTTTTTGCCCAAATTTCAGGAGCGCAACATCGAAATTGACGTGGGCCTGGGAGGCGTGCCGGACGAGGATTTCGCCCTGTCCGTGGACAAGGGGCTCATGGCCCAGGTGTATGCCAACCTGTTTTCCAACGCGGTCAAGTACACCCGCACCAACCACGAGGGGCGCAAATATCTCTCCTTCGGCCGGGAGGAGCTGCCGGACTTTTTCGGACCCGGAAAAAACGGCGTCAAGTTCAACGTCTTCACCACCGGCCCCCACATTTCCCCGGAGGACGTCCCCCGCATCTTCGAGGAGGGCTACCGCGGCTCCAATACCGAAGCGGAAGTGGGCACCGGCCGGGGCCTCTACTTCGTGCGCAACGTCATCGAGACCCACGGGGGCGTGGTGGGCTACGAACCCACCCAGGAAGGCAACAACTTCTATTTCGTGCTGCCCGCAGTCACCGGCCCCGAACCCCCGCTGGCCGTGGACCTGGCACCCCTGTAACCGAGGCCGCTCCATGCCCATTCGCTACCTGGCCGAGGAGCTCTACCGGCTGACCAAAAAGGTGGAGGAGCTGGAAAAGCGCCTGGCCGCGCTGGGCGCCGGCCCCTCCCCGGAGCGGGGCCCCCTCGAGATCGAAATCCTCCAGACCAAAAAAGAGCGGGACCACGTGCGCGCCGTCCTGGAGTCCAAAAAAGAAAAACCCCTGGTCTGAGCTTCTCACCACCTGACTCTTCGCTTCGTGCAGAGTTGATAAGGAGCGGGGAGCCTGCCCCAATGGATTGACCAGAAAGGTATAAACGGGCAGGTTATATCAATTTCGCTTTCAAATGAAACAAACTTGCGATGTAACTAATGGATATTCTTGTTTCTTTTTACAGAAAACCGAAAACCGAAAAC
>CAZLRL010000149.1:0-7059 GCA_964561645.1 uncultured Desulfobacterales bacterium | reverse complement strand
CGCCGCCTGCCGGACTTAGATGATGAATGACCGGGCTTTCTCGGGAGGTTCCAAGTATTGGGAAAGTTTGCTCTGAATACAGAATTCACCTAGTGCTTGCAGTGACACCGGCAATCCAGGGAGCGGTTTCTAAATCCTGCGTGGAGCTTGGGAGAAGTTGGTTGTTTAAAGGACTAAAGAAGTGATGTTATTGGGCACAAGGCGGGAGGGAATATAAGAGGGCCATTGACAATATTTTTCTCTTTGGTTGTGAGAATTGGGTTTTTTTGAACAGCTTGTCTAACTTCCCACAAATGTTTTGGATTTAAATAACCACATATTTTTGATGGATTTTCTATAAGACCATTTATCATATCAAATGAATCAAGTTTATAATATTTCAAACAATTGATGTATGATGGGTTAGGTTTTTTTAAAAAGCTGTAACTGCCTGGATTGATTTTTATTTCTAATTCAGCAATTCGAGGATTGGTTAAGATTATCAAAGATTGTTCACTATTGATAAGATAATTATATGCAAAACGAGAGTCTTCACTAAAACCCATAAATATGTAATATTTATTATGACCTATTCCACTGACAAATCCCTTGATTACTAATCCCCTTTTAATCTGTCTTAATACACTAATCTTCTTTGTCAAAGGGTGGATAGTATCGCCAGTTCTTGAAAAACTGCTCATTCTCTTTGATTTCTTCGAGGTATATTCTGAGTACGGGATCGCCTTCGATTAAATCCTCTTCTGTCATAACTCGTTCTGTAGGTCTTGATTTAAAGGCCGCATCATTGTGTGATTCCCGTTTTAGTGCAGGAAATGATTTATGTCCCCTTTCTTTATAGGATTTCTTCAAAGCAATTATGTCTGATTCTGACAATAATTCCTCATTGTACATTTCTAAAGGTTTTATTGTGTTGTTCTCAATAAAAGAAAAATATTTCTTTAAATCTCTTCTCCAAGTGCTATCGCCCCTCACAGATTTGAGCATATCATATATACAAGATGGAACAGGCCCATAGGGCATTCTGACATAGAAATCTGTTGTAATGGTCCTTCCCCATTCTCGTAAGTGTTTTTTATCTGCGTAATACAGAGTTTTAAGGAGGGCGTAGAGGTCTATCTGGCCATTTTGGTTGGCGAGAAAAAGAATCGCAGCAAGGGCCTTATCTTCGTTAAATTTTTCCATGTCGGTTTCGCAGGGAAATGCCCTGAGATATTTCCTTTTTAGATATTTCGGTATTTCTAATAAAAAGTCAATAATATGTGAAAATTTTCTCAATTTATATACTTCCGAGGCACCATTTGGCTTGGTAATCAGGTTCGATTTATGGTATTGTTGTAAGGTTATTAACCGGCGTGGACTCGGCCTCGGGGAGAGAAGCGGTCCGGGGCGAGGCGGCCGGGTGAAAGGTGAAAGGGTCAGGATGAGTTTTACTGTTTGGTTTACCGGACTGCCGTGCTCGGGGAAAACCACCCTGTCGCGGCGTCTGTTTAATTACCTGAAGGAATGGGGTTTTCAGGCGCATCTCATGGACGGGGACGCCATCCGGGCTCAATTGCCCCGTCCGCTGAGCTTCAGCAAGACGGATCGCGACAGTCACGGGCGCCGGTTGGGCTCCCTGGCCCAAGACCTGAACCGCAAAGGGATCATCAGCATTGTGGCGGCCATAACTCCATATGAGGAAACCCGGGAGCATAACCGCGGGCAGATAAAAAATTACGTCGAGGTTTTTTGTAACTGCCCGGTGGAAGTGGCCGAAAGCCGCGACAGCCGCGGGCTCTATGCCAAGGCCCGCAGCGGCAAGATCAGCCATTTTACCGGTATTTCCGACCCCTACGAGGAACCCCGGGCCGCGGAAGTGGTGGTCTGCACCGACCGGGAAGACATCGAGACCTGCCTGACCAGGATATTAATTTATCTGGAAAAACAAGGACTTATTCATGTAAGACCCAAGTCCTCCCAACCCCAGGAGGCCCGGGGAGTTCAACCCGGTTAGCTGAACTTTACCCCCCCCTGCCCCAGAGGCGGGATCGAGGGGTAGCCATAGCGGGCGCAATTAAAGGCCCAGTGTTGTCCCACCTTGATGCGGTCGGCTTCAGTGAGCCGATATTTATTCTTCTTATAGCCCCCCAAACTTTCCAGATAGGCTGCGGCCCTCTCCCAAAACCGCGCAAACCCCGGCAGGCCCAGTTCGGCGTAGAGCTTTTCCAGGCAGTCCCGGGGGGATTTCTCCAGATCTTCAAAGCGCAACTCGAACAGATTTCCCGGCGGGATCAAGCCGCGATGCTGTTCAAACAGAGTGTATAGTTCCGTGTACCAGGAGAGGATGAGGTCTTCCCGGCTGCGGGCGTCGGCTTTCTGGAGATGGGAATAGGCCAGTCCCGAGCGCCAGAGCTTCTGGGCGGACAGAAAAACCACGTAGGGGTTGCGCACGATGTGGATGAACTTGGCGTCGGGGAACATTTCCAGGAGGATGGGGATACGCCCCAGGTGGGGCGGGGATTTCAGGACAAGGCGCTTGCCTTTGGAGAAATTGAGCTTGTGCAGAAAGAGGCGGAAGGTGCCCCGCCATTCGTCCAGGGCGCCGGGCGGGAGCTTGGCCGGATCGAGGGCGGAGTAGGCGCCGTCCCCGGTGGCGGGAAACAGGGCCTGCATGTAGGGAGAAACGGCGCACAGACCCGCCAGGGCCATTTCCTCTTCGTGGGGGGTGCCGTCGTTGATGGCCACGTTGTCCATGGGGCGCTTGCCGGGGGTGAACTTGTTGAAAATTTGCGAGCCCCAGGGTTGGCTGTAGACAAAGTGGTGGGGGAACATGGTCTGATAGGCGGTCGGAGAGGTGAAAGTGGGGTCGCAACTCAACAAATTGTGGAGGTGGGTGGTGCCGCTGCGCCAGTAACCCAAAATGAAAAGCGGCGGCTCCCTGAGTTCGGCCGCGGCGATGTCGTCGCCGTCCACCGCGTCTTCCAGGCAGGCGAGATAGGAGTTGATGCCTCCCAAGACCAGGAGCACGGCCAGGCGGGGCAGGTAGCGCCAATTCACCCGGCCGCGGTTGCGCACCAGCACCTTCCCCAAGGTGGTCAGATTCATCCCGGTGACGGCCTGGAGAAATAGAGGTTGCATGAATCCCTGCCAACGGCTGGGCCCCCGAAGGGCGGCTACTTTCCTACCTGTATCGTCTCAAGCAGCCCGGTACTTCAACCCAAGGAAATGGAGGCGCCCGGTTCCAGCGGCGGCAACCGCGGGTAGCCGTAGCGCTGAAAGAAAAAGCCCCAGCGCTGATTGACCCGGGCGCGCACCTCCTCGGTCACGGTGTACCTGCTTTTTTGATAATCGGCGATGGTGCTCAGATAGGCTGAAACCTGGGGCCAGAAACGGTCGAAGCCCGGCAGGCTCAGCCCCTGGTAGATGCCGGCCAACGATTTTTCCGGCGAGGCGACCAGGTCCTCAAAGTGCAGTTCGTGCAAATCCCCCGGGGGGATCAAGTGGCGGTCCCGTTCGAACAAGGCAAACAATTCTTCGTACCAGGACAGGATGAGCTCATCGATAAAGTCATAATCGGGCTTCTGGAGGTGAGAGGGTTCGTGCCCGAGGCGCCAGACCTTCCAAAAAGAGAGGTAGACCTCATAGGGATTGCGCACGATGTGGACGAACTTGGCCCCGGGAAACAACTTGAGCAACACCGGAATACGGCCCAGGTGCGGCGGCGATTTGAGCACGATCCGCTTGCCTTTGGAAAAGCTCAGTTTCTTCATAAAGAGCCGAAAAGCGTCCTGCCAGGCGGCCAGGGCTGGCGGCGGCAGTTGGGCGGGATCGAGCGCGGCGCAAGGGTCGTGGGCCGGCGCGGGGAAAAGGATCCGCAGGTAGGGGGACACGCCGGTCAGGCCCGCCAGGGCGATTTCCTCTTCGTGGGGGGTGGTGCCATGGAAAGCCACGTTGTCCATGGGCCGCTTGGAAGGGGCCAGGTGATCGAAAAGATGCGCGCCCCAGGGTTGAGAATAGACGAAGTGGTGGGGAAACATCACCTGATAAGCGGTGGGCGCGGTGAAGCCGGGATCGTAATTGAGGAGATTATGCAGATGAGTGGTGCCGCTGCGCCAGTAGCCCAGGATAATAATGGGCGGCGCCACGGGCTCAGCCGCGGCGATTTGGGCTCCGTTGGTGGCCTTCTCCAGGAGAGCCGTATAAGAATTGAACCCGGCCAGGACCGCGAGGTAGGCCAGCCGGGGGAAGTAGCGCCAGTCAATCTGGCCCCGGTGGCGCCAGAGCACCCTGGCCAGGGTTTTGAAGTTCATACCGGTGATGGTTTGTTGGAATAAAGTAGCCATAAGTTTTATTTCGCCGGGCTTCTGCCCCCGGGGGCAGACAGTATCCGGTTCGCAAATATAGTCTGGAACTGTAACATGGGGGCCAGTCCGAGGTAAATGAAATTTTCACCCCGACTGTGAACCGGAGAAGATTCTTGGGGTTCAACAAAGAGGGGGGACGCGGGCGGGAGAGGTAAAGGGGGTCGGGTTTTTCAGGCGGATTTTCGGGCCCAGACGGCGTAGATCGGGTCGGAAAAAAGGGTTCGGGAATAGTAACGGTCGGCCTCGGGGCGGGGCCAGCCCCGGGAAGAGAAGGTCTGCAAGTGGCCAAAGGACCCACTTTGGAGGAAATATTCCAGCACCAGTCCCAGGCGTTCGAATTCGTGCAATTCGGTCCAGATGTGCACGACTTTGGGCGGAAACCAGCGGTTGGAGAAGGTGTGGATAAACAGGCCGCCGGGCTTAAGCACCCGGGCCGCGTCGGCGAAGACCTCAAAAGGATGCGTCAGGTATTCCACGGAGAAATTGCAGACCACGGCGTCAAAGTGCCCGTCGGCGAAGGGGAGCCCGGGGTCCTGGTTGAGGTCGTGGAGGACATGGCCGGTGAGGCGCGGGTTGTGGCGGAGTTCCTCTGCGTTGATCCCCAGGCCCACCAGGCTGGGCAAGGCCAAACCACTGGGCAAATGGGATTGCCAACTGCTCATGAGATCAAGGACAACCAGGCCGGGTTTAAGAAGGCGGCTGTACAGGGCCGCGGTGGTAGCCTGAGCCCGGGTGTCAATGTGGCTCACCAGCCGGGGCTGGGCGTAAAAGTCAGTGTCGCGGCCTTCGTCTTGACGCCGAAAAGGGTCGTCCGCCAGAAAGTCGGTGGGCATTCCCTTATACCGGACTTGCAGGCCCGGACCGCTGGTGAGGTGGTCCAGCCAGTCCTGGCACTCGCCGCCCTTTTCGCCCCGTTTTTGCTTAAGGTCCCGGGTAATCACTTCCAGAGAAAGGGACTTGTCGGACAGGGGATGATTGAAATCGGCGATAAAGTTCCCATTCCCGAGCCCGGTACAGCGGAAGGGGACGTGGTTGCCGAAATAGCCTGCCAGCAGATGCCTGGGGTAAAAGCGACCTCGGCGGGGAGCCCGGAGGCCGGAGGCAAAATTCCCCAGGGGCAGGGCGTACCCCCGATCCGTCCGGTAAAGGGGAATAAATTCCCCCGGTGACAGGGCAAGTTGGCAGCGGGAGCCTGGTTGCGGCTGTTCGAAGCATCGGGCCAGAGGGGCGGGACACAAATCGGCTTCCCGCCAGGGATTGAAGGGCACAAACATTTCTTCGGTATGGACTGCCTCCGGGCTCTCCCAAGCGAGACGCCAGACGGAGTCCACCAGCACACGTAAGTTACTCATCCGGGAATAGTCAGCCTCCGTTTTCGTTTTGAAGGAAGACAGGAAAATTCTCTGGTTCAAGAAAGATGGGTACGATAAGACGAGAGTCAAGTTTTTTTGGGGGTTCCCCGTTTCCCTATTTTTGCCTGGCTGTCGCCGCGGCCAAGCGCTGGCGCCGGATTTCGAATAAAGCTACGGCTCCGGCCGCGGCGGCGTTGAGTGAGGTTACGGCTTCGGAGGCCAGGGGGATGGCCAGGAGGGCATCGCACTGTTGTCGCACCCGGGGGCGAATGCCGGTGTCTTCGCCGCCGACCACCAGGGCCAGGGGGAGGGTGAGATCGGCGTCATAGAGGCTCTGAGGGGCGTCGCGCTCCGCGCCCATGACCCAGAGGTCCGCTTCTTTGAGGCGCATCAGGGTGGCGGCCAGATTGGTGACCCGACACACCGGCAGAACTTCCAAGGCCCCGGCCGCGGCTTTCATGACTGCGGGGGTGACTGCGGCGGCACGGTCCTTGGGGATGATGAGGCCGTGGGTCCCGGCGGCCAGGGCGCTGCGGCAGAGGTTACCCAGGTTCATGGGATCGGTGATGGAGTCGGCCACCACCAGGAGCGGGGGATCTTTGTGGGCCGGGAGGCTTTCCAGCAGGTCCTCCAGGTCCTGGTACGCGAAGACCGCACGGCGGGCCGCGACGCCTTGATGGTTGGCGCTGCGGCAGAGGCGGTCCAGGGCGGGCCGGGGTACCTGCTTGAGGCGCACGCCCGCGGCCCGGGCCAGATCCCGGACCTCGGAGAGAAATTTCCCTCCTACGCCTTCGGCCACCAGGATTTCCTCCAGGGGACTTTTACCCTGGCGCAGAGCGGCCACGACCGGCTGCCGTCCGTAGATGATGGTGGTCATGAGGATGCGGTTTTCGGTTTTCGGTTTTCAGTTTTCGGTGAAAATTGTTTTTTAGACTTTTACTCGTTCCCAAGCTCCTGTTTGGGAACTCAATTTATACCCCCAAGCTGTTATGAAGGTTTCGCCGTAGGGTGCGTCTTACGCACCATAAGTTGCCTTCCACAAAGAGTGTCAATTCATTTTTAGGACAACGTCATCTCGAGCAAGCACAGGCGAGACGCCTGCCACCAGGCTTGGCACGATTTTGAGAGAGTCGCCACTTCTTAAGCGACTGTTTGGATACATCTGGTTGTGGCCCATGAAATAATCTTATCGCCAAGCGGGAGCCTGTGAATCAGGCGGCGGCCACGGGCCGCCCTATACACTGCTTTACCTGGGGCGCGGGTGCGACCTCTATAAACTTTGAACCTTGAACCTTGAACTTTGAACACTCTACCCTATGTCATTCCGGTAATTTAAGGGTATAATGAAAAAGGGTTTTAAGGAA
>CAZLRL010000148.1:0-7141 GCA_964561645.1 uncultured Desulfobacterales bacterium | reverse complement strand
GGATGCCTTATCATCAACGCGGGCGGCGGTGGAAGAGGGCATCGTGCCCGGCGGCGGCGTGGCCCTGCTGCGCTGCCTCCCGGCCCTGACGGGAACCACATTCGAGATCCACGACGAGCAGTTGGGCTCCAACATCGTCAAGCGGGCCCTGGAAGAGCCCATCCGCCAGATCGTCAATAACGCAGGCTTCGAGGGTTCGGTGGTGGCCGAGCATGTCAAGAACCAGAAAGGCGCCCACGGGTTCAACGCTGAGACCGGCGTCTATGAAGACCTGATGGAAGCCGGCGTCATCGACCCCACCAAGGTGGTGCGCTTCGCGGTGCAAAACGCCGCGTCCGTGGCCAGCCTCTTGATCACCACCGAGGCCATGATAGCCGAAAAGCCCAAGAAGGAAGAAGCCATGCCCGCTATGCCTCCGGGCGGCGGCATGGGCGGTATGGGCGGCATGTACTAACCGACACCTGCCAATATCGGACTCCCTGATCAAACCCAACAGGCGGGATGGACCGGGCCGCCGGTCTCCCGCCTTTTTTTTACCTGCCCGCGTTTTTTCCCCTCATTAATCGCTGATCTCAAGGTTTCCGGGAATGTTTCGATAAATCAGCATGAACGCGGTGCGGCTCTGATTTAGCGATCAATGCCCAAAATTTTTTCTTTACCACCCTGAGCGCGGTTAATTATTCGAATTATCAATACATTTACTGCTTCGTGTTCTCCGCTCAGCAATGACCTGTCAGGGGTAACGTGAGCCTTCAATTAAAGTCTTCCGTAGGCCGGCAGGGGTGAAACATGGCGGAAACCGAGAAGATCGAGCCTCCAGACCTGGCTTCCGGGGTCCAGAAGGATTCCTGTCGCCACCTGGAGGACTACTTAAAAGTAATCGAGGGAGGCCCCGTATTTCCGGCTTTTGCCGACAACGTCCGGGAATTGCTCGGGATTATGGAGGATCCTTATTATCCGGTCTATGAGGTTTCCCGGATCATTCTCCGGGATGTCTCCTTGACCACCCAGGTTTTGAAGCTGGTCAATACCATTTATTTCCAGTCCCGCCAACGTCAGGTCCACACTATTTCCAATGCCGTGATGCTCATGGGCTTCGAGGAGGTCCGTGATCTGGCCGTGGGGCTGATGCTCTTTGAAAATTTTCAGAAATCCGCTTCCCTCGACAAAGTCCAGAAGTTGATCTGTCAGTCCTTTTTTATGGCTATCACGGCCCAGGAACTGGCCCGCCAGGACCACAGCCTGGAAAATGAAGAATTATTTCTCACCGCGCTGCTGTACAACTTCGGGGAATTGGTGGCGGCCTACTATTTCCCCGAGAAATATCAACAGGTTTTGGAAACGGCCCAAGAGACCCAGATAAGCCAGGCTAAAGCAGTTTATAAAGTTTTTCCCTTTTCCCTGGAACTTTTGGGGGAGGCCCTGCTCAAGAACTGGAATTTCCCGGACACGTTGTGTGTGCGCCTGGCGGACCTGAAATGGACGGGACAGGAAGCTCCGGGCTCGGAGGGCAAACAGCGCCGGTTTTTCAGGGGCATCCATGAGTTCTCCCAGGCCCTTTTGAACCCGGATTGTTCCCCGGACCACCGGCGGAAGCTGCAGACCAAAATGGCCCGGGACCTCGACATCGACCCGGAGATCATGGCTCAATCCCTGGCGGCCTGCACGCACCGTCTCCAAACCCTGGTCAGGGTCTTGAGTCTGGACGGGGATCTGGGTTTGGGGCTGACTGAGGAGAAAGCCGAACCCACCGAGGCGGACCGTGAACAGGCGGAAGCAGCCCCGGATAAGGCAGGCAAGCAGGCCGGGGCGGACGTTGCGGAAGCGGGTGGTGCTGCTGATCAGGAATTGACCCGCCTCAATTTCCTGCTCCAGGTAATAGAGGAAATTAATCAGGCCATAGCCACCCGTGTGCCTATCCACCGAATATTTATGATGATTCTGGAGGGCATCTTCCAGGGAATCGGCTTTGATCGGGTGGCTTTTTGCATGGTTGACCCCAAGCGCACCTGGATCAACGGCAGGTTCGGCATGGGGGACAAGGTGGAGGAACTCCTGCCGCTCTTGAAGCTGCCCTTTGCTTCCCGGGACAACCCCCTGTCCCTGTCCTTGGCCCAGGCTCAGGAATACCTGGTGTGCCCCGAGTCCCGCCCCGAGGATCGCCAGCTTATGAAGGAAGAATTCTGGGAGGCCTCTCAGGCCCGAGCCATTTTGGTCAGCCCCATTCTGATAGACGCGGTGCCCATCGGGGTAATTTATATGGATCGCCTGCACAGTGTGCCGGCCATCAACGCCCGGGACCGCCAGAGACTGCAAAGCTTCCGGGACCTGGCCGTGATCGCCATTCGCCTGAGCAGCCAGCGCCCCCAGGACGGGCTCAGCGGTTAGTTGCCTGGGGCTGGTCGACGAGGTGGGGAGAGAGGTTCCCCCTCGTGGACTCATTAAGAACCGACTTGCTGACTCCTGGCTAGGAAAATTTCATATTTTTCAATATGTTTCCCAAGGAGGCTCTATTGAGTATAATGGCTCAAAACAACTGAATCTCTGGGTGAAATTTTTAATGTATTTTGAGATAATTGGAGAAATCGAAGAAGTTGAAACGATGGCCGTCGGGGGCGGCATCCGTGATGTCATGCGGTTGCAAAAGCAGTTCGGTCGCGGCCGTTGGCGAAAACTTAAAGGCTTGGCGAAGGTAAGGCTTCCAAGCGGGAATATCCGTAAAGCTGAATTGCACTGGTATGAAGCGCATGGTATCGGCAAAAAGAAGATGAAAATCAAAAGGTTCTTGGACTAAGATTATGGCTAAACCGAAAGAAAATTATAGTTTTGTCCTTTGTATCGAGAATAAGGACTGCGAGGATTTGGACAAGCGCAAGATTTATCAGGCGCTCCCCGACGATGAGGCTGAAAAGGAAGGATATATCAGGGTGATTGACGAATCAGGCGAAGATTATCTTTACCCGCAAGCTTATTTCATTCTTATCCAATTGCCCCGGGAAGCGCAAGAGGCTTTGCAATTATCGGAATAATCTTTCCTAACTTTCAAAAAATCAGCACTAAAATTAAAATCACCTTAAATATCAAGTGGTTATATTTTCGTGGGCCGGACTCAAAAAACCGCTTTGAGGCCCCTTGGGCCAGCTAGACAAAAAAATCCCGAAAAATTTGCCTTGAGACCGGTTCTTCCTCCCGCGGGTTGCCCTTAGACGGATTCGGCCTGGCATTCCTCCCGCCAGAGGCACTGGTGTTCGCCGCAGTCGATGATCTGCTGGTAACAGGGCGAGTTGCCCTCCGCCACCTGGACGGCCCGGATCAGATCGGCCTTATTGAGTCGGGAGTAGTTTTTCACTCCCAGGTTGCGGGCTATGGTGCGAATTTCGGTGACTTTCATGTTCCTTCCCCCTAAGTATTGGTGATGCTTGCCGCAATGGCAGCGAGTTTGTCCGGTCTTTACAGGTTGATTTCCTGAACTCCTCCCAAGGCTTCATTAATCAGCACCAGTTTTCCCTGGTCTTGGCTGAATAGCTGGACCTTGGCATTTAGAAGCTCAATGCCGTATACTGTGCCGTCGGGAGACAGATCCACGTTCAATTCATCGCTTATTTGCAAAGTCTCCACTTCTGTATGCTTTTCCTGCAGGCGGATGTAAGCAATGTTATATCGAGGATCATAAGTAATTTTCATGGGACGACAATTCCCCTTTAAAAATATTTGACTATAACTGTTAGCACAAGCCAGCAGTCTCCCTCTTCCACAGCCTAGACCTCTATTTGCTTATTCCGATACTCTTTATTTCGCCAGATGCCTGAAGAGGCGAAATTTCGACGGAACCCGGTGCGGCCATACTTGGCGGGCAATTTTTCACCACTCTGGATGGTACCAATGACCTCGGTTTCCGTTGCCCCTCTTTCCGACATCCTTTCCAGGGCCTGAGAGTGAATCGGTATGGCCAAGTATACTCACAAATAATAACTTATAAATAATTATCCGGCCCAGACCACGCCGCCGTAGCCCACGAAGGAATCTCCCGGCATAATATCATAGCTGGTGTAGTAATCCACCAATACAGCCTTGGTGGCCCCGTTCTGCTTGGCCGCGGTGAGGGCCGCGGCGGGCGCGCCGGCGCTGCAGGAACTCTGGCTCTGGTTGGCTGCAGTAATGGCCTCCTGGGCGTCGAGTTCCAGCACGGCGTCCAGAAAGCGCTTGTCATTGACCTCTTTGACCCACTTTACGGCTTCGGGGCCGTAGCCGTGGGGGGCCCAGCCGTAGTTGGGACCGTAGTGGGTGAGGTCGGCGGAGCCGAAAAAGAGGATGGTTTTGTCCAGCTCCCGGGCCACCTCGGCCACGGCAGTCCCCAACTTCAGGGCGGTGGCGGATTGGGGCGCGCGCAGGGCCAGCACCCGGCTGTCGGGAAAGAAGTATTTGATGAAGGGCAGATTCACTTCGATAGTGTTATCCCCCGGGGGTTCGGGCTTCAGGGTCAGGCGGGTCTGAAGCGGTTGGTAGAACTCCGTGGCCAGGGGAATCTCTCCCAGGGGCGTCTCCCAGGCCTCCTCCATGACCAAAAGCGGCGGGGAATTGCCCCCCAGATGCCCGCCGAAAAGACAGACGACCTGGGGTTTGTTCACCTGGGCATTGAGATAAAACACCCGGGCCGCCAATTGGCCGGAAAAATACCAGCCCGCGTGGGGCACCATGCCGCCGAATACCTTGGTGCCCGCGGGCAGGGGGTTGACCCCGGCGATGAATGAATCGATTTCGCTGGCGCAGCCGCTTTGGCTGGCTGGATACCAACCGGCAGGCAACATTCGCTGACGCACGCGCATAGTCATCTCCTTTGGATATCCGGGGACGAAGGCCGGAAACCAGCGGTCCCGGCCCCTCCCCCACACCCTTCTGTTAAGCCGGTTTGTCTATAGCGGGGCCAGCAGCACAGGCTGCAAGACCGTAAAGGGATGAAATCAAGGGCTCGTGGGCAGGGCAGCGGCCAGATAAAAATGCGGCAACTGGTTAATTTTCTTAATCCTCTAAATAACTACACTTCCCGAATTTGTCAAGCCGCGGCCACCGGGGCTCCAGGTCTGAAGGCCGCAGTTTTCAAGCCATTTTGGCAAATGTGGGAGAAAAGGACAAGGTTCACAGGTGAAAATCATCATATTGAGTAGATGCCCTTAGTCGGTGAACCTGTTGCAAAACCTAGTTTTTGGTCATCCTTATGTAGGGTGCGCCTTGCGCACCAAGAATTACGGTTTATGGAGAGTGCCCTTTGTGCACTAGTAATTGCTGTTGTTCCCTCTCTTCAATGAATGCCCCGACGTTATTTGGTAGTTGCGGTAGCGCGGGCCTTGCCCGCCGATTTTTGGCTAATGGATATTCTTATTTCTTTTACAGAAAACCGAAAACGGTATTAAAGGACATGCCGGGCCGGCTTGACGGTCAAGGGTGTTTCAGGCTCTGCCGGCCCGCCCGCCCCACGCGCCTCCACCTGGCACCGTTTTAAGACCAGGACGAAAAGGGCGGCCAAAATCACCGGAACCAGGGGAACACGGGTGGCGGTGGAGATGAACACCAGCAGCGGCGAGAGCCAGGCCAGCACCAGCACAGGTAGTTCCCCGGATAAAAAACCGTGGCGATAGCCCTGCCAGCCCAGCCAGGCCAGGGGCAGGGCCAGGAGAGTCAGGTCATAGGGGAAGGCGTGGGGCGTAAAGAGCAGGAGGCCCAGGACCAGGACGGCGCCGCGCCCCGCCAGAGAGGCGCCGCGGTGCCAGACCCAAAAGACCCCGCCGGCCACCCCGGCCATAACGACCCCCTGGAGGGCCATACTCAAGGAGAGCCCGGCTCCGGCCTGGAGAGCGGCGGCAAAAGGGGTGATCATTTTTTGCACCGGCATGCGGCCTTGCTCCACCAGCTGCATGGGGAGGGTGGCATTCTGCCAGAAGGCCAGCCAGACTTCCCGCCCCAAGACCATAAAGCTGGTCAGCCCCAAAAGGCCCGCCGAAGCCAGCAACGCGGCCAGGGCTTTGAAGCGGCGGCCCGCGATCAGGGCCAGCGGTATGAGGATCATCAGATGGGGCTTGAAGCTGGCCAGACCCAACAAGACCCCGCCGGCCAGCGGGGCGTGATCCAGCAAGACCAGACCCCAGCCCACCAGGGCCGCGGTGAGAAAGCCGTTTTGGCCGTGGACGAAATTCTGGAAGGTCCCGGGATAGGCCAGGGTAAGGGACCAGACCAGGGGGTGGGGCGCCAGGCGCCGCAAAACCACCAGATAAGGAGCCATGGTCGCGGCCAGCCAGAGGGCCAGCGAGGGGAGGTAGGGCACAAGCGCCAGGGGCAGGACCAGGAGCAGGCCCGTGGGCGGATAAACCCAGGGGAAGGGGAAGTCGACGTGAAAAAAGGCCTCCTGCGCCGCCAAAAACCGGGGAAAGTTATAGACCTCGGCGGGCTCGCCCGACAGCGCCAGGGAAGAGGCCACCCAGAATTGGGAAAAATCGGTTCCCAGGGGGCGGTCCAAAAAGTCGGTCAGGCCGGTGGGGGAGCGGGCCGCGGAATAGACCAGGGCCAGACAAAACAGGAGGTACAGCGCCATAAATATGCGGGGGTAGACCGTGAGCCGTTCCCGGTTGAGCCATTCCACGAGCAGGTTTTCCTTTACACACCTCTAGAAAACCTATCGGGTTCTGGGTGGAAAATCTTTATTGTGCGGCCGCAGGCCCGGTTGCGGAGCTCAACCGAGATCCAGCAGGCCGGCCTTTTTCAGGGCGGCCACCCCGCCCTGCAGGCCCACGGCATTATCAAACCCCTGGGCCTGAAGTTGCCTCAGGGCCTCGTAGGAGCGCATACCCGCATTGCAGATGAGAATCAGGGGCTTATCCCGGGGAACTTCGTCAAACCGGTGCTTCAGGGTTTCCTGGGGAATGTTGAGCCAGCGCTCGCCGAAATGGGCCACAAAAGGCGCGGCATTGGCCGCGCCCCGGACATCCAGGCACACGGCTTTATCCTTTTTGTCCAGGAACAGGTGTTGGAATTCCGCCAGGTCAATGGAGCGGTTGCGGCCCGTGACCATGTTTTCCGCGGTGTTGGCCACGGTGTTGACGATGTCCAGGGCGGTGCCGTAGGGCGGGGAATAGGCCATTTCCAGGTT
>CAZLRL010000147.1:3078-7149 GCA_964561645.1 uncultured Desulfobacterales bacterium | reverse complement strand
GCCGCCGGTGGTTCCTGAACCTGCGCCCCGGGTGGACTGAGAAATTTTCCTAATACAATGCCAGTAGGCCCGAATATTGCACATTACTCAGGGTGTAACAGGAAAGCACAAAATACTGCGAATTTACAAAATAATTCAAGGACCTTAGAGCCTGAGGAAAAGCTTGACAGTCAGGAACAAATGTCTTTAATATGTCAGGTGGATGTTCAATACCAGAATAGTTCCAGGTTGCCCATGTATCGTTATGTGAACAATTCGTCTTCGACCCCTGGTTCCAGCGCCAAGTTTTTTCCTTGGTCCCGGCTGTTCTTGCTCCTGTTAATCGGCCTTTTGATGGCGGCCCTGGGATGCGGCGCCCCGAAATTGAGTTCCACGGTGGAGGCCCAGGCCGCGGCGGCCCAGGTGGTGGAGGATAAATACCAGTTGGGCCCCGAGGATGCCATTGAAATTTCGGTCTGGAAAGAGCCCGACCTGACCAAGCAGCTTCAGGTCCGCCCCGACGGCAAGATTTCCTATCCTCTGATCGGGGAAATTCAGGCGGCCGGGAAGACGGTGAAGCAGCTGCGGGAGGAGATCAGCCAGCGCCTGGAGAAATACGTCACCGACGCCCAGGTCACGGTGATCCTGCTCAAGGCGCAGTATTACAAGATTTACGTGGTGGGCAAGGTCAACCAGCCCGGGGAATTCATCGTGGGGCGGCCGGCCAACGTCATGCAGGCCCTGGCCATGGCCGGGGGCTTAACCCCCTTCGCTTCTCCCAGCCGGATTATGATCATCCGCCGCGTCGGCGACATCGAGCAGACCCTTTCCTTTGACTACAAGGCCGTCTCCCGGGGCCAGTTTCTGGAACAGAACGTGACCTTGCTGCCGGGAGACGTGGTAGTGGTGCCGTAGACAGCCATGCGACCGGGGCTCTTCCGCTTGGTCTTGGTGCTCTGGGGCTGTTTGCTTGCCGCGTTTTTTTCCACCCCCGCCCGTGCCGGCGATTGGTATGTGGTGCCCCGGCTTGATGTGGGAGCCCAATACGACAGCAATATTAATTTTTCCTTTTCCCAGATACGCAGCGACTTCATCTTCAATGTGTCGCCGTCGGTGTCATTTAATTATGAGAGTGAAATTACCAAACTGAGCGGCAGCCTGGACTTGAAGGGCCAAGCATACGTAAAAAATCCCAATATCGACACCATCAACCAGTACTATCGGATTTCAGGCAAGCACCAGGTGGCGCCCCGTCTCGGGGTCACCTTTAGCGGCGGATATTCCCTGGATTCCACCCTGCAAGAAGAATTATTGACTTCCGGTTTCATCATGGACCGCACCCGCCGCCAGGCTATAAGCGCTGCTCCCGGCCTCGAATTCGCCCTCACAGAACGGGCCTTTTTGCAGTGGGGCTATGGTTTCAACCGGGTGACCTACCAGGACCCCCAGTTTAATGATTATTCCACCCACCGGACCGATATGACCTTGAATTACCTGCTGAAAAACGCGAAAACTACGTTAACGGCAACCATTCTGGGCCGGTACACGGAATATCCCTCCATCGGCAATTTCTATCGCAACATCGGCTTATATGCCGGCCTGGAGCACAAATTCAGTGAGGACTGGAGCCTGGCCCTCTCCGGCGGGGCGAACTTCAACTGGTTCTCCAGCCAAACCGCGGTGTTGGATGTCGCTTTTTCCCCCGACTTTATCCAGGTAAGGCAAGCCCAGGAAGACACCTTTACGTTGAGTCCCTTCTTCCAGGTGGCTTCAAACCACCGCTGGCCCAGGACCAACCTCACGTTCGGGTACAGCGTTGACCAATCCCCCTCGGCCGAAGGCACTATACGACAATTTCACCGGGGGCACGCGGGAATTTCTCGGGATGTTACAGAAAGACTCAAGGCCGGTTTGCGGGGGAGCCTCTATTACTCCACTTCCACCAGTCCGGGCAGTGAGGATGAAAATTTGGTGTTTTATGTTACCCCGAATTTGCAATATCAATTGACCGAGAAATTATCAGTCAATTGCTCTTATCGGTTCGGCTGGCGCAATGATTTGGATAGCCAGCGCACCGCCGACCGGCACGTGATCTGGCTTTCTTTAAGCTATGCCCATCCCCTGCATTATAAAAAATAGCTCTCGAAGTTAGAGCGGGTTTAAGATTATGGAAGCAGAAAAAGATTTGCGGTATTACTGGCGGGTGCTGTTGGCCCGCAGGCATTATTTTATCTGGCCGGCCCTGGCCATCGTGCTCATCGCCGCGGTGGTGGCCCTGGCTCTGCCGCCTATTTACGAGTCCTCCTCCACCATTCTCATCGAGGAGCAGCAAATCCCCCCGGATTTCGTCAAATCCACGGTCACCGGCTACGCCGACCAGCGCATCCAGAGCCTCAACCAGCAGATTCTGTCCCGCACCAGGCTGCTGGAGATCATCCGGCAGTTTAATCTCTATACGGAGATGCGGGGAAAGTATGCTCAGGAAGAAATTATTGAAACCATGCGGGACAATATCAGCATTGAGCTGATCAGCGCCGAAGTGGGCAACCGCCGGCGCCGGCAGGAGGAGGGCGTGACCATTGCCTTTACCGTCGCCTACCGGGGCAAGAACCCCCAAACCGTGCAGCAGGTAGCCTCCACCCTGGCGTCCCTCTATCTGCAGGAAAACCTCAAGATCCGGGAACAGCAGGCCAAAACCACCACAAATTTTTTAGAGGCGGAACTCAAGGAAATTGAGGAACGCATACAAACCATTGGCCAGAAGATCACCGCGTTCAAGGCCGAACATGAAGGCATCCTGCCCGAGCTGCAACAGTTCAACCGGGCCCAGGCCGAGCGCCTGGAAAAGGAAATAGACCAGCTTAACGTGCAAATCCAGGCGGCCGCGGACCGCAAGATTTACCTGGAGGGCCAGTTGGCCACGGTCAACCCGGACACTCCCATAATCAGCGCCACCGGGGAGCGGGTTATGGACCCCCACTCCCGGCTCAAGGCCCTCGAGGTGGCCCTGTGCGACCTGCAGTCCCGCTATTCTGAAGATCATCCCGACATTTGGAAGGTCAAACGGGAGATGAAAGAACTGCAAAAAATGGGCAGCGCCGGGGGCGGGAATTCTTCCATAAAGCGGCAGAAACTTACCCAGCTGCAGGCTGAATTGGCCCAAAAACAGGGGCGCTACTCTGCTCAACACCCCGAGGTCATCAAGCTGAAAAAAGAAATCGCCGAACTGGAAAAGGTTCCTGAATCAGGGGGTCCGGTTCAACCCGTGGCCCAGCCGGAAAACCCGGCTTATATCAATCTGCTCACCAATATTAAGGCCGCGGTTAGCGACATTCAGGCCCTCGGACGGCAGAAGGCCGATTTGGCCGAAAAGCTCAAAATGTACCGCCAGCGCCTGGAAGAGGCGCCCCAGGTGGAGCAGGAATATCTGGCCCTGACCCGGAACTATCAGAACGCGCACACCAAGCACATGGAAATCATGAACAAAATCCTGGAAGCCCGCATCGCCGAGGGCATGGAGGAGTCCCAGAAGGCGGAAAAGTTCACCATCATCGACCCGGCCATCTATCCGGAGCAGCCGGTGTCGCCCAAGCGGGGGCTGATTTTTCTGGCCGGCTTGATTTTGAGCCTGGGCGCCGGTCTCGGCATGGTGGCCCTGACGGAAAACCTGGACCACTCCGTCAAAAGCGTGGATGAATTGGCCTGGTTCACCGGCCTGCCCGTCTTGGGGAGCATTTCCCGCATCGTGACTCCCGAAGATATGGCCAGAAAAAAGCAAAGGCGGCGGGTAATCTGGTCTGTCGCGGGTTTATCCCTGGTGGCGGGCCTCCTCATCTTCCACTTCTTCATTATGGATTTGTGGATATTTGCGGCCAAGCTGAGCCGTTTGGCCGGAAAATACCTCTAAATTACGGGTAAAAATTTGGACTTCCTCGACAAGGCACTGGAAAAAGCCAAGGCCAGAAAACCCAAGGCTGAAGAAGGCCAGACCCCTTCGGCCCCCCGGATTACTCCTTCAAAGACGCCACTGCCACTGAGTGGGACAGGGGCGTCGGTGGGGGAGATCCACTATACCGTCACCCGCACCGTGCC
>CAZLRL010000147.1:0-3068 GCA_964561645.1 uncultured Desulfobacterales bacterium | reverse complement strand
GGTGAGCGCCGAGAGGCTGCGGAGCCAGAGAATTGTCACCGGCGCCAGCGACGATCCGGTGGGGGAGGCCTACAAGCTGCTGCGCACCCACGTCGTGCAGCGCACCAGGGCGGAAAATAAAAATCTCCTGATGTTGACCGGTCCCCAAGCTGGGGAAGGGAAGACCCTGACGGCCATCAATCTGGCCATCAGCCTGTCCCAGGAGGTGGACAAAACCGTGCTCCTGGTGGACGCGGATTTGCGTCGTCCGGCGATACAGGAATATCTGGGACTGCCCAAGGGGCCCGGGTTGGTGGATTATCTCAGCGGCAGCCGGCCTATCCCGGAGGTGTTGGTGCATCCGGAGGGTTTTGCCAAATTTGTCATTCTCCCTGGCAGTCGCCCCGTTTCCGAAGCCGCGGAACTCATCAGCTCGCCCATGATGGTGGAGTTGGTGGAAGAGCTCAAGCATTTTTATCCGGATCGCTATGTGCTCTTTGATTTGCCGCCCATGCTGTCCTTCGCCGATGCCTTGGCCTTTGCGCCGCTGATGGACGGGATTATCCTGGTGGTGGAGAAGGGAAAAACCTCCAAGGAAGATATCCACCGCTGCCTGGAGTTGCTCAAGGATTTTCCGGTTCTGGGCATGGTGTTAAATAAAGTCGAAGGCAAGGAACAAGGGTACTATTACCCTGAGTATCACCGGCATGAGGAAGGATCGGCAGGAGAAAAAAGCTGGTGGGGATGGCTTAGGCGCTGATGTATCAGGAATTTTACGGGCTGAGCGAACGCCCTTTTACCATCATACCAGATCCTGACTTCCTCTATCTCAGCCCCCAGCACAAATTGGCTCGGGCTTACCTGGAGTATGGCCTCACCCAGCGTCTGGGGTTCATCGTCCTTACCGGGGAGGTAGGCACCGGCAAGACCACGCTGATCAAGTCCCTCCTGAAAGCAGCCCATCGACAACAACGGGTTGGGGTAATCTACCAGACGTCGTTTGCGGCGGAGGATCTACTGGAACTCCTGTTGCGGGAATTCGGCATCAAGGGGCACTTCACCACCCGGGTGGCCCGCCTGGCGGCTTTCAACCAGTTTCTCCTCAACGCCTATTCCCGGGGCGAACATGTGGTCTTGATTGTGGACGAGGCCCAAAACCTGGGACCGGAGGCCCTGGAGGAGTTGCGGCTGTTGTCCAATCTCCAGACCGAGAAAGAACCCCTGCTGCAGGTCATCCTGGTGGGCCAGCCGGACCTGCAGGAGCGCCTGCGCCATCCCTCTCTCATGCAACTGGCCCAACGGGTCAGCGTTCAGTATCATCTGAATCCCCTGGACCGAAAGGAAACCAAGGAATATATCGTCTATCGCCTGGCCCGGGCGGGGGGCAGCGGCATTTTCACCGACTCGGCCATGGAAAAGCTTTTCGACTATACCAAAGGGGTCCCCCGCCGCATTAATACATTATGCGATTTGTCCCTGGTGGCGGGCTTCGCCGAAGCGCGGCACGAAATCGACGACGAATTTATGGAGACGGTAATGTACGCCCAGGGGCTCAGTTTGGAAACCGCCGAGCCTGCCACAGGGCCCCTACCCGAGCCTCAAACCGAGTACCAGCAGTCCGCTCCTTCCCGGCCTTCGGCCTCGGATGACGGCCTGGGCCAGGCCGTGGCCGAACTGGCCTCCAGATTGAGCCGTCTGGAAAGCCTGATGCTGGAACTCTCCGGGCACCTGCTCCCGGTCCTGCGGCAACTGCTGGGAAAACAGGCGACTCCGGACACGGAAAATGTTGTTGTTGCGGGACCCCCGGACACGGGATTTACCGAAGAAGGAACTGAGTCGGCCCAGGATTCTCCTGATGCCGCCCCGGCAAAGCCTCATCGTCCTCGGAAGGGCTGGTGGTCCAGGGTATGGGGGCGATGATTCTCCTGGACCTGGTAATCATGCTGAAAACCATTCGTATCGTGCTGCCAGGTAAGGGCACGTAACTTAAAAGGGTTCCCCCTTTACCGCTGATTAAAGCACAAGGTGTGGAAAGTGATTTCGGGGTTTCGGCCAGATTGGCATCGGCATACCGGTAAGGCCGGCCCGAGGAGCGTTTGATTTCATACTGTTCTACACCTGCCCCCCGGTTTACCGCCTTCAGGTAGCAGATCAACCGCAAAAAGTCAGGCCTCAGGCAATTAGAAGAGGAGACAAACATGCCTGAAGAAAAGGTATTCACTCTGGAAGAACTGGCCAAATTCGACGGCCGGGAGGGGAAACCGGCCTATTTTGCCTATCAGGGCAAGGTTTACGACGTCACCGCCAGCGACATGTTCGAGAACGGCGACCATCTGGGGGCTCATCAGGCGGGCGCCGATCTCACCGGGGCCATGGCCGAGGCCCCCCACGGCGAGGAAGTGCTGGACGCCTTTCCGTCCATCGGCGTTTTGAAAGGGGCTTAACCAGTCATACCAGAAGAGCCTATGCCTCTGACCTTAATATTTCAGTTTTGAATTCAGCCGACCGGCATCACCATCACTTTTGCCGCCCTGCCCTCCAGGATTTTGCCATTAAGAGACTCTTGAAAATCCAAGCTTAAGCAGGGGAGACCCGAACTACCAGAACATGGCAGGGAGCGAGCCGCAAGACCCTTTCGGTGACGGAACCATGGATCAGGTGCCGCCAACCGGATTCGCCGTGGGACGCGATGACGATGAGTTCGGATTTATCATCCTGAGCTATCCGGGCTATCTCATGGGCAGGATTCCCGGTGCTCACCATGGCATGCAGCAACACTTGGTCGGAGACTCGTTTTTCCACCTCATCCTGGAGGGATTTTTTGGCTTTTTCTTCCAGTTTTAACTGTAATAAGGAGATGTTAAAGCCTGGAGGCAGAGGGGATTCGGCAACGAAGGGGATGGACGGCACCACGTGCAGCACGCAGAGTTCGCCAGAGGACTGCAAGGCCAGTTTCTCGGCGATCGCCAAGGCCTCATAAGACGGCTCACTAAAATCGATGGGCGCGAGAATCTTTTTGAAAGGTAACATTACCCCTCCTTTCTGAGGTTCGATGCTAATGTTTTACATTAAGGGCGCAGGGTTGGAAA
>CAZLRL010000146.1:0-7200 GCA_964561645.1 uncultured Desulfobacterales bacterium | reverse complement strand
TGATCGAGCTGTCGATACCGTCATGGTCCACCAGAGCGCCCATACCGCACGGAACAAAATTGGAAGCTATGGTCTGAACGACTCTTTTGCCGTATTGATTTTCCCCACCAAGGCCGCTGCTATTGCAAACCGTTGCTGCACCGGCCACATCCGCGTATCTGCCCGAGACAAACAGGGCCCGACTTATGGCTTCCGTAAGGACGTTGCAAAAAAGGGAGCCAATGCCGACCGAAGCATAGTTTGTGGACCGATACGGGCTTGCACTCAATCTGGAATTGTCAGGGACGAAGTCAATCTTGATGGCTCGGGCAAAACCCGAGTTCCAGCGGCAGTCGTAGAGGATAAGGTCCAGCAGGGTATAAAAAACGGTGGCTTCGATGGCCGGAAGATAGGCATTATTAAAGCCTTCATTCTCAGGAGAGACCACCGGAACCCTCACGAGAAAGTCCCCCCTCTCTGTAACCTCGATCTCTATTTCTATGACCGCCAATCTTTCTCGCAGCTCTCCCTGTTGCAAAACCGCGCAATCGTCGTACACCCTGGCTCTATAGATTCCCTTCCTTAAGGTTTTGATCCTGTCCCGGGCAAAAATCTCCGCATCATCAATAAGCTTCGCGCTCGCTTTCTTGAAAAAATCGGGACCGACATCTTCTATCAACTCCAAAAGTCGACGGTTCGCTCTCTCATTTCCCGCCATCCGGGCCCGTATGTCCAGTTCCACATAGGTACTGTCCCTGACTGCCCGAAGGATCATATTGAATACATCCCTTCGAATCTTGCCATTTTCAACGAGCTTTATGGCATTGAGGTGCAGACCGTCGTGGATGGACTCTCTGGCCGAAGGGCAGACTCCAACCGACTCAATGCCTCCCACATCGGTCGTGTGGGAAACGGCGGCAGTATATCCGAGGTGCTCATCTTTATAGAAAAGGGTGCGAATGACAGACGTATCCTGGCAGTGCATGCCGCCGATATAGGCGTCGTTATTAATAAACTGATCCCCCTCGCTTATGCCTATATCTTCTGAGTCGTACTTTTCTGCAGTCATGTACCGGATGACCCGCGTGACATTCATGATGTGCATCAGGATGCCCGCCGCTATTAAGGCCGCCTCACCATTGGGCAAATAGAAGGCTTCCTGAACCTCACCCGCCTCCCGGGTGATCATGCCGGCAGATAGATATCTCACCACTTCCTTGGCCTCATTCAGCATCTTATCGAGGCGCTGATAGAAAATTTCGTACTGGACCGGATCAAGTTCATCCAGTTTCTTTTTCTCGTTCGGGGTGTGTTCTGCCATGGGGGAACTCCGGTTGGTTTAATGGATGCAAATGCCGGAAATACTCTTAACTATATTGCATGATAAGATTACAATGCTTATCCATATGAACTTTTCTGTCTGGTGGGATGAAAACCGTGGTATCCCTCCCCTCCACAATGGCAGGGCCCGACACAATGTGACCGGGCCTTAAGAGATCCATTGAGAAGATCTGAAAAGGAGTTGAGTCTCCTTCAAAGTAGACTTCCCTTTCCCCTTTGAGTGCAACCTCTGGACTCTCAGAACCGTACTCCATCTCTATAAAATGAGGTTTCGGAGTGGAGGCGTGGAGTTCGACGGCAATGGTGATTATCTGAATGCCTCCCCGTGGAGCCATTGCCTGGAGTCCATATTCCTCAAAATACCTTTGTTCGAATGCCCTGATCATGGCTATGAGATCCTCAAGGCTTTGGATACGGTTGACGGGGATCCTGGCTCTCAGCTCCCACAATTGTCCGCCATATCTTGCCAGTATCTCATATTTAAACCACGTATTTTCCTCTTTTATTCCTTCTGCCCTCATATCGACCAGGGATCTCTCCTCAAGTTCAGCGAACATGCGGTTGAACCTGTCAAAGCCCTCGTAATAGAGGTCATCAAGTGACTGAATGTCGTCGAATCGGAACCTGAGGGTCGTCGGATCGTAGGGGATATCGGTTACTATGACAAAGGGCGAGGCTTCGTACCGGTGCATGATGTCGGCTGTAGAGGCACCGAACGCCGAGAATACGCCGGCAAACTGCGGAATGATAATGTCTTTCAAATTTAGCCCGGCGGTGAACCCGGCACAGTGAGCTGCCCCTGCCCCCCCGTAGACAATCAAGGCGTAATCGGAGGGCAGGGCTCCCTTTACGGCCAGCGAAGAGCGGAGAGTAGAGCCCATTGTTGCATCGATCACCTTGACTATCCCCTCCGCAGCATCCATAACGTCCAGTTTGAGAGGGTCGGCTATTTGTTCTTTAATTGCTCTCAGGGCCAGATCTCTATCCAGCTTATATCTCCCCCCCAAAAAGTAATTGGCATCAATCCGGTTAAGCACGACATTAGCGTCCGTAACCGTTGGAATCGTGCCGCCTCTGCGATAGCACACGGGACCAGGCTGTGAACCGGCGCTCTCCGGACCTACCATCAACAACCCGGCGGCCTTTTCAACTCTGGCCAGGGTGCCGCCTCCGGCGCCGATCGTGACTATTTCACGCATCGGATTGCAGATCTCAAACCTTCCGACGATCGGCTCCCTCAAGTATTCAATGCTACCCTTGGGCGAGACACAGACGTCGAAACTGGTTCCGCCCATGTCGGCGCCCAGGGCGTTCTCGTACCCATACATGTTCTTCAGAAACTCTACGCCTGCGAATCCACCGACCGGCCCTGAATGCAAGGTAGTTACCGGCTGCACCACTTCTGATCTGGCCAGGCCGCCATTTGCCTGAAGCACCAGCAAGGGATAGCTGTAACCGTATTGAGCCAGGCTGCTGCCTATCCTCCTGAGAAGATCCTTGAGAGCCTTGCCGATGTAGAGGTCAATGATAGTTGTCATGAAGCGCGGATATTCCCGGATAATCGGCGCGACGCTGCAGGAAAGTGAAACGGGCAGGCCCGGAGCCAGCTCTTCAATGATTTCGGCTATTCTTTGCTCATGGAGAGGATTTAGAAAAGACCAGAGCAATCCGACCGCGATGCCCTCGACGCCTTCCTGGAGGAGTTTATTTACGGCTTCTTTAACCTCCTGCTCCCTCAGCGGAATGACAATGTTTCCCCGGCAGTCCAATCTTTCGGTGATTCCCATTATGCGCTTGCGAGGAATAAGCGGCTCAGGTTTAAAAGCCCTCGGGATGTGCATCGCTTCTTTGAGGGGCAGACCTGCGGGCCTTAAGCGCATGACCAGCGTTCGGTCTTCGTGTCCCCGGGTCGTAATAAAGCCGAGTTTCGCGGCGCCGGTCCTGGTGACCACAATGTTTGTCCCCTCGGTGGTGCCGTAGCCTAAAACTATGGTATTGGACAGGACCTCTTCTAGAGAAATCCCCAGGTTGGAAGCGGCAACTTCTATGGAAGCGAAAAAGGATTCCGATAGATTCCTCGGGGTGGTAAGGCTTTTGCCGGTTACGAACGTGCCGTCCGATTTCAAGATGATGCAATCCGAAAAGGTCCCGCCGGTGTCCACATAGATGATATATTCGGATCCCCTGATTCTCGTCTCGTGGCTGGGCATACAGCACGCCTTCCGTTTGGAGTATCGATTTGTTCTGAAGCTGTGCCTAGAACATGTCTATACTTATATAGACCGCGAGCCGTGTCAAGGGAAATATTCCTAAAATTTGCTGAAGGCTTTGATGGCTGATTATATAATGATTTAAATTGCTTAGCTGACAGAGTCAATCCGGGAAAAATATAACTTGCTTCAGCTAAAACCGGGGCAATCAATTTCAGGCAGGGTTAATTTACCTCTCGAAGTAATCAAGAGGTTGGTGGGTTTGCCTGTTTGTTGCCGAGTCCCAAGGCATTGACCTGCTCGATGGCCCATATGGACAGAACAGGGTCTCAATCCGGCCTTCACTGCAGATCGGGAGGAAGGGCATCATCTCCCCAACGCAAAAACAGGCTGTGCTCGATTCCGAGATAATCTAATATCTTGCCGATAGTTTGGTTGATGATATCATCGATCGTTTTCGGCTGATGATAAAAGGAAGGGATCGGAGGGAGAATGTGAGCTCCCAGGTCAGCTGCCTGTATCATCAGACGCAAATGTCCTCTATGGAGGGGTGTCTCTCGCACCACGAGCACCAGTTTGCGTTTCTCCTTCAGAGTCACATCGGCCGCGCGTACAAGAAGGTTTTCGTTGTAGCAATTAGCAATTGCCGACAATGTCTTGATTGTGCAGGGAGCCACTATCATAGCTTCGGTCAGGAATGATCCACTGGCTACCGGGGCAGCCATCTCCATAGGGTCATACGTTCTGTGAGCCATCGATGCAACTTGCTCAGGGGTGTACTCAGTTTCGATCCTGAGGTTGAGCCTTCCTGCCTTGGAAATTATCAGATGAGTTTCATAGCCTAATTCCTTAAGAATCCCCAGTAACCGGACCCCGTAGATCACGCCGCTTGCACCGGCTATTCCCACCACGATGCGCTTTGGCATAGAGTATCCCTCTTCAATTGTCTGTATCTGCGAAAAAGGTGTCCATACATTGCTGGCGTATCATTTCGACCAGGACATCACCGTTTTTAATTACTTGGCGTATATTTTCATCGGTTAGGTTATCCCAGTGGATGCCGGCGGTTACGACCACCCGGGTGTTAAAAGCTGCGGCCAGATACTCTGAGGCGGCCTTAGCCATGGAGTCTTCCTTGTGTCCCACATAGCAGATAACAGAAGCGGTGGCACTTGTCACCTCCGGATCCCTGAGACTCGGTCTCGGCTGGGCTGCAGCGACCGCGCCGATGTGCGGGCTGTCACCGCCCCAGATCGCCACCAACAGATCCGTCCCGATGAGACGCACTGTAGCCGATATGTCGAAGCGGCCTTCCCTGGTTGTGACGGTGAATTCAGTCATATCCAATATTGATTTCCCTATGTAAAAAGTTTGATCGCTAATGTCAAGGGCAATATCCGGGGTCTCCACCATGGCGTCAGCCCCAAGCATCTGCCCCGTTATCTGGCTGAATTTTGCTACCGTTTCAACCGGCGCTTTTAAGAACCACAAATGTTTAACCGGATGCTGCATGCTTGTCTCAACTCGACGACCGTTCCTTTCTCGGAGTTAAGGGCATAATCGTTTTTTTGTTTTTTGGGTGCTTGAAAAATGGATATATCTTGAGAGGTTGTGCGATTGTTCGCAGGCTGGTTTGGGCTTTTGAGGGGAAGGCTTGAGTTTATGCCATGATGAACCGATAGAGATTATGAAAAATTGGTCAGAGCCCTTTCAAAATTACTAAAATTGTTGACTTGGTAACAGCCCTTTATTAACGTATATTTAAAGCTGTAACCCCCCCAGGGTTTCGGTCCTGGGCTGCGGAGCCCCGAAAGGGGCTCCTGCTTTTTAAGGAGATTTTAAGAGGGGGATGCGCACTTATATTTACATAGATGACCTCACAACAATTAAGAAATCACTCCGATTTTGTTAGACCTATTAGGAAGGGTGCTCTCAAACTCTCACAACTTCCTAACCCGATTCCAGGAACCACATTATATAAACCTTCAAGATGGTGATGGCAGTAGGCGGAACGCTTGCAATGACGTTCCTTTCTGGGATTAAAACTTTACTGAAGTTCTTTTGTCACGGTCTTTGTTTCAGGTTCTTTTACGGTTTCTTTAGGCTCGGGTGGCAAAGTCTCCTTCTTGGAAGTTTGGGTTGATACCGGTGAGGTTTGATATTTCCCAGGAGTTTTTGGCGCTGATGAGGATATGGTTTTAGATCGGTGGGCATCAGAAAGAACATCGGACCGCATCTTGGCGTACTCTTCCTCAGTGATTTTGCCTTTATCCTTTAGTTTTTTAAGTTGGTCTAATTTTTCTTCTACGCTTGGTTCCTTCTCAGTAATTGGTGCAGCCTTCGCCTGAGTCACTTCGGGCCGCAACCTGAGATTAATGCTTTCTGGAACCAGGCGCCATTGACCTCCTGAAGCTGCGTCAATTCCCCACCCAATTACCCCTCCAGCGATAATATTACCCGCGACCGCTCCGCTGAGAACGCTCTTAACCTGAATAGTCTCAGTCTGGTATCCTTCCTTAGAAATCTCAACCATGTGATCATGTTTTCTGCTTAAGATCACATTCATAGGAGATGTATGCCTCTCTGTCCCATCAACGACAATCTGAGCCCCGGAAGGTTCCGTGGCAATCGGGATGCTTTGTTTGGTCCCATGGACAATGGTTGCGCAGCCATTCAAAATAAAAATGACCATGGCAATAAAAAGTCCAAGATAAATCCTGATAAAAGTTTTCATGACCAAGCCTCCATTTCTTCTTTCATGAATGTTAATTGGTCCGGTCTTAAAAATAAAAAGGCCGGGTCACCCCCAGGCAACCCGGCCGTCTCTGGCCTCTAAATAAGACCCGTGGCTTTCAGCCCCCGCCTCACAACGGGTTTGGCTTTATCTGGGATTTCAGAAAAAACACAGTCCTCCACGAATGTCAATAACGGATATGATCATTTTGGACAATTTTTATAATCCTCTCACGGTGTTAAACCTGAACCACCGTGGCTTCGCACCCCGGCGGGCCACAGCCGGCGAAACTCGCTGAAAAATAGTCAATCTAGACTATAGGAAACTTACTAGTTTCGCCTATTGTCAGTCTCCTCAAGTTTGCCGAATATATAGCCTAGCATATGTAAACCCTGGTTCTGGCACGGTTGAGAGCGATAATTTTCATCCATAAAACTAGCCTGTCAGCGTCCCATTTCTGGAAACAAGGAGGGATCAGTTTTTCAGGATACATGCTTGAGATTCCAGCCGCGGACCGACGATACGCCCGATCTGCCTCTGAACCGATTTTCCATGTGACCACTTGATTCACACCCGATTGATTCCCATTATTAATCTAAAGCTCATAAGGAGAGAAAAATGGAACTCTATGTCCCGAATGAGGAACTTGAAAAACTGACCAAGGTTTTGTCCGAAGAAAATGTGCGCTTTGAGGTGACTGAGGAAGTTTTTTCGATGATGGTGGCAGGAGATAAAATCGGGGAAGTTACCAAAGTAAAGGCGGAGCTTTTGGAAACCGATGTGCCCTTACTCTACGACCAGACCCCGGCCATAAATCTCAGAGCCTTCCGCCTGCCGTCGGGGAAAAAGTTTATCCTCACCGATGTTAACGGCAACCTGGCGCGCGTGGTGGAACCTCCGGCGGGGTGGGAAAGATAAACCATCAGTGCAGGCGAA
>CAZLRL010000145.1:0-7275 GCA_964561645.1 uncultured Desulfobacterales bacterium | reverse complement strand
GGCTTGGGGATAAAGGAGGACAGGCTGATGTTCAGGCGAGGCCTGAAGCCACCAGAGCCGGTCTTGAGGATCTGCCTGACCACGCCTGCGATGGCGGCCAGGTCTTCCGGAGTTTCGGTGGGCAGGCCGATCATGAAGTAAAGCTTGAGCAGGCGCCAGCCGGCCCGAAAGGCCTCCCCCGCGGAGGACATGATGACCTCTTCCGGCAGGTTTTTATTAACCACGGCCCGCAGGCGCTCGCTGCCGGCCTCCGGCGCGATGGTCAGGCCGGTGCGCCGCACCCGCTTTATTTGCGTCACCACCTCGGGAGACAGGGTGTCGGCCCGCAGGGAAGGCAGGGACAGGGCCACCCGCTGGGGCTCCAGAAGGTTCATGAGGTGTTCCAAAAGCCAGGGCAGGGCCTGATAGTCACCGGGACTGAGGGTGAGGAGCGATACTTCTTCAAAACCGGTGTTAGCAAGGGCTTTTTCGACCCAGGCCAGCACGGCTTCGGGGCGGCGTTCGCGCACGGGCCGGTAGAGGATGCCGGCCTGGCAGTAGCGGCAGCCCCGGGTACAGCCCCGGGAAATCTCCACGTTGAGGCGGTCGTGGACAATCTGGCAGGTGGGGACCAGGGGGCTGGGGGACAGGGGAATGGAGTCCAGGTCCGCCAATACCCGGCGCCGCACCCGTTGAGTGGGGCCCGTGGCCATGATCTCCATCAGCCGCCCCTGAGCATCGAAGTTCATGCCGAAGAAAGCGGGCACATAAACGCCGTCCACTGCGGCCAGGGCCTGCCAGAGCTCTTCTCTCGTGCCCCGGGCGGCCCGCCAGGCCCGGACCACGGCCGCCACCTCCAGGATGGCTTCCTCGGCGTCTCCCAGGACCAGGGCGTCGAAAAACAGGGCCACCGGCTCCGGGTTCAGGGCCGCGGGGCCGCCTCCCAGCACCACGGGATCGTCAGATCCCCGCTCTTGCGCATAAAAAGGAATGCCCCCTAAATCCAGGACGGTAAGAATGTTGGTATAGCTGAGCTCGTACTGGAGGCTGACGCCCAGCAGATCGAAGTCCTTGAGAGGAGTAGCAGATTCCAGGCTGACCAGGGGACGGCCGCGGCGGCGCAATTCCCCTTCCAAATCCGGCGCCGGGGCATAAGCCCGCTCGGCCCAGATGTCTTCCTGGCGGTTCAGGATGTCATAGAGCAGGCCCAAACCCAGATGGGACATGCCCACCTCGTATAAGTCAGGAAACACCAGCACCGCCCGGAGACCCACGGATCTCGGGTCTTTGAAAACCGCGTTAACCTCCCGGCCCAAATACCGGCTGGGCCGCTGCACGCGGCTGAGATAGGAATGATTGGTCATTATGGTTAAAGATTTGAGGGAGGGGGCCAAGGGTCAGTGGACCCCTGCCCCCTCCCCCAAGCTCCCTCCCCCAACCCCAAAAATTCGGGAGCACAGGCTTCCAGCCTGTGCACACAGGCAAGATGCCTGTGCTCCCGCAAGCCATCGAAATAACCGGCAGAACGGGCTTTTAGCCCGTTCCGCACGGGCAGGATGCCCGTGCTACCGGCCAAGAAGAGGGGTTGAAGGAAGGTGGGAGAGGGAAACGACCCCAGGCCCCAAGCCCCCTCCCTCAAGAAAAATTAACTCATCCACCCGCGACGCGGAGGGCTTGTTTCAGGTCGAGGTTGCCGTCGTACAGGGCCCGGCCGGTGATGACGCCGATGACCCCCAGGGGCTCCAGGGGCAGCAGGGCCTTGATATCGTCCAGGGAGCTCACCCCGCCGGACGCGATGACGGGGATTTCCGTGCCTTGGGCCAGGGCCCGGGTGGCCTCCAGGTTGACGCCCCTTTTCACGCCGTCCCGGCTGATGTCCGTGTAAATAATGGCGGCAGGGTTCAGGGCAGCGTATTGTTGGGCGACGTCGCTGGCGGTGCGGGTAGTGGTCTCGGTCCAGCCTTCCACGGCCAAAAGGCCGTCTTTGGCGTCCAGGCCCAGGGCGATGCGGCCGGGGTAAGCTTGCAAGGCCCGGGCAAGCAGATCCGGGTCCTTAAGGACCGCGGTCCCCAGGATCAGGCGGTCTATCCCTAAGTCGGCGTACGCGGCGATGGTCTCCAGGCTGCGCAGGCCGCCGCCGAGCTGGATGGGGATGGTGACGGCCCGGCGCAGCCGCCGCACGACCTCGAGGTTATGGGGCTTGGCCCCAAAGGCCCCGTCCAGGTCCACCACGTGGAGCCAGGCCGCGCCCTCGTCCTGCCAGCGCTGTCCCATGGCCGCGGGGTCGTCACCGAACACCGTCTCCTGGTCGGCCCGCCCCTGGACCAGGCGCACGCCTTTGCCGCCCTTGATATCGACGGCCGGAAAAATAATCATTTTTTAATACTATCCAATAACTTCCCGGCTGACAAGCCGGGGGGTGGGGCGGCCGTCCCTGGCCGCCGGTGGTCCTGGCGGGCACGGAGGCCCGCGCCACCCATATTTTCAGTTTTGGAGAACGCCAGGGCTCAGGTGCGACTGTTATAAAAATTCATCAAAGTGCTCTGCGCGCATTATGAAGTGCCGATGGAATTTGAAGGGTCGGCCAAGCAAGAGCTTGGGAGCCAGGCTTATAAAGAGGTAATTTTCCTAGAAAGCCTGGCAAAACCATCCTCTTTAAACGCGCCGGGAATTCAGTCATAATAAAAAGCAATTTTAAACGAGGGGCGGCGTATGTCTGAATTGGGCAAGATGCTCATTGTTTTCGGGATTATCCTGGCGGTGGTGGGCGTCATCCTGCTGGCGGGCCCCAAAATCCCCTGGCTGGGAAAGCTGCCCGGGGACTTCATTTACCGGGGCAGGCGGGTCACCTTTTATTTTCCGCTGGCCACCAGCATTGTACTCAGCATCATTCTGAGCCTTCTCCTCTACCTCTTTCGGAGATGAGGCCTTTCCTCACAACCCTGGAAAAGTCTTGGTATAATTTCCCCAAACAAGTATACTGGATGCATTAGGTTACTTAGACCTGTCCCAAGCAATCGTTCATGAGCCTGCGGCTCGTTCAAGAATTTGAAGGGTTGAATGAACAGATTTTTAGAATCTGGGGTTTTCTGGTAAACTTTGCGGCCACCAAGGGCAAGTGCTTTTATATGGCGGTTAGTAATGGCGGGCAGGGCCCGCCCTACTAATGTTATTTGTTTATCAGCCGAAACGAAGGGAAGAATCTAGAACCTGTGAATATTACGGGATTCTTCGGTCGCGAGCTCCCTTGGCATGACAAAAATTCCAGACCGGGGTATTGCCAGGCCACCGCGCCTGCCCTAAATTTTCTTTGAACCTCAAGCCCTTGAACATTGAACTTTTCCAAGAGCGACATACCTTTTCACCGGTCCATAATATCAATAAGGAGACCCGATGCCGGAGTTACGCAAAGACCCCATCATCGGCCGTTGGGTAATCATCGCCACTGAACGGGGCAAACGGCCCCATGATTTTGTCATAGAAGAGGAAGAAGTCAAAGGGGGCTTTTGCCCCTTCTGTCCCGGCAACGAGCACACCACGCCCCCGGAAATCTTCGCCTACCGGGAGCCGGGCACCGAACCCAACACCAGGGGCTGGAGCCTCAGGGTGGTGAACAACAAGTTTCCCGCCCTGATCCTGCAGGGGGACCTGGACCGTCAGGGTGAAGGCATGTTCGACAAGATGGCGGGCATCGGCACCCACGAGGTCATCATTGAAAATCCCGACCATCAGACCACCCTGACGAATATCTCCATAGACGGCTTTGTCGAGGTGCTCAGCGCCTATGGGGAGCGCATCAAGACCCTGGCCGAGGACCCCCGCTTCAAATACGTTCTGATTTTCAAGAACATGGGGCGGGCCGCCGGGGCCTCTCTGGAGCACAGCCACAGCCAGCTTATCGGGCTGCCCATCGTGCCGGAGCTGGTGATGGAGGAGCTGAACGGCAGCAAATTTTACTATAACTGGAAGGAACGTTGCGTGTTTTGCGACCTGATCCGCCAGGAGCTGCAGCAAAAGGTGCGGGTGGTCCAGGAAAATGAGGAGTTCGTGGCCATCAGCCCCTTTGCCCCCCGCTCGCCCTTCGAGGTCTGGATTCTGCCGAAAATTCACCATTCTTCTTATCTGCAGTTGTCGGAAGGGTCCTACCGTTTGCTGGCGGAAATCTTCTCCGAAACCCTGCAGCGCCTGGAGAAATCTCTGGGGAAAGCTCCCTATAATTTTATCCTTCATATCGCCCCCATCGGGGAGCCCGAGTTGCCGTATTATCATTGGCATTTTGAGATCATGCCCAAACTTACCCTGATGGCCGGATTCGAATGGGGCTCCGGCTTTTTCATCAATCCCACGCCCCCTGAGGACGCCGCGCAATATCTGCGAGATGTGGAGTTATAATATCTGAGAGAGAGACGGCAATGCGCATCCTGATGGTCACCCCCGAAGCCAATCCCTTCGCCCGGACCGGCGGTCTGGCGGAAGTTGTGTCGGCCCTGGCTCACGCCCTGACCCGCCTGGGTCACCAGGTCATGGTGGCCATGCCCCTGTATCGCCAGGTAAGGGAAGCAGGGGTGTCCATCTTCTCCACCGGTCAGACTTTATCCATCCCTCTCTCCTTCAAAAATCTGCCGGCGGAAATCTACCAAGCCGAATTGAGTCCCGGTCTGACCTGTTATTTTATCGGCCAGGACGGGCTCTTTAACCGGGAAGGCCTTTACGGTACGGCTTACGGCGACTTCGAAGACAATGCCGAGCGGTTTATCTTTTTCAGCCGCGCGGTGGTGGAAATGATGGAGGCCCTCCAGCTGGACCTCGATGTGTGCCACTGCCAGGAATGGCAGACCGGGATTATCCCGGTGTATCTGCGCACTCTGTATCGGGAGCAGCCCCGCCTGAACAAGCTGCCGACGCTGTATACCATACATAACGTGGGCTATCAGGGGCTGTTTTCCTCCTATGATTTCCCCCTCACGGGGCTGGGCTGGGAGCTGCTCTCGCCCAAGGCCCTGGAATTTTATGGGCAGATTAATTTAATGAAGGGCGGGCTGGTTTTTGCCGACCTGATCAACACCGTGAGCAACCGCTATCGGGAGGAGATTCTGTCCCCGGACTACGGCTTCGGTCTCGAAGGAGTCTTGAGGGAGCGGGCCGGTGACCTGTTCGGCGTGGTGGAGGGGGTGGACTACCAGCGCTGGGACCCCGCGCACGATTCCTTCCTGGCCGCGTCTTACAGTCTGGACGATCTGGAGGGTAAAAAAACCTGCAAGAAAGCTTTGCTGAAGCACTTCGGATTGGCTCTGCCCCCGGAGCGGCCCCTGCTCGGCATGACCACCCGCCTGTATGAACGCAAGGGCATTGACCTGGTGGAAGGCATCATGGACCGGCTCATGGCCCTCGAGGTGGGGTTTGTACTCCAGGGCACCGGCGAAGAACGGCACCAGTACCTCCTCCAGGAACTCAGCGCCCGCTATCCCGGCAGGATCGGGTTGGCCATCAGCTTCACGGATGAGCTGGCCCACCAGATCATTGCCGGGTCGGATATTTATCTCATGCCTTCGCGCTACGAGCCCTGCGGTTTGGACCAGCTTTACTGCCTGCGCTACGGCACGGTGCCGGTGGTCCGGGCCACGGGCGGGCTGGACGAAACCATCAAGCAATATGATCCCGCCGCGGGCTCGGGCAACGGCTTCAAGTTCGATACCTGCACCCCGGAGGCCTGTTTGCAAGCCGTGCAGGAGGCCCTGGCCCTGTATCAGGACCAGGAGGCCTGGCAGGCCCTGATGCGCCAGAATATGGCTCTGGACTTTTCCTGGGATAAAGTGGCCCCCAGTTATGTAGCTTTGTACGAGCGGGCCCGGGAGAAGCGTCGGCAAGCCTTGGGAGGCTAAGACCAGATGGGTTCAGATCGTTTAGCATTTCTGTCCCAAATGGTGGAGGTCCTCACCTCTACGGTAAGCTTTGGCGAGCGCCTGGCCAACATGGTGCATCTGTTGGCCCGGTTTCTCAAGGTGGACCAGGCTCTGTATTTCAGTCTGGATAAGAGCAAGGAATCTTTGAGTCTCCAGATCAGCAGCAAGGGGCCCCTGCCCAGGAAATTTCGCCTGGAGTACAAGTCCGGGCAAGGAGTGGTGGGGACGGCCGCCAAAACCGGCGAGCCGCAAGTGGTCCATCGGAACGAACCGGGGGTGGCTGCGGACAACGCACTGCTGGAAAAATTGCAGCCCAAGTTCGACACGCTGGCCGCGTTCCCGGTGGCGGATGACAATTTCCTCTATGGGGTGGTGCTGCTGATCGATAGCAGCGAGCGCTCCTTTACCCCCATGGAGCGCCAGGTGGTGCACCTCACCAGCCTCATGCTGGCAGGCGCGCTGCGTCAGGGGATGGTCCAGGAGGAGGCCAAAAAGCGCATCGCCGAGCTCTCGGTTCTCTTTGAAGTGGGCAAGGCCCTGTCGGCCACCGTAGAACTGGACGACCTGCTGGAGCGGGTGGTTTCCACCACCGCCAAGGTCATCAATGCTCGGGGCGCGGCCCTGCAAATCGTCGACCGTCAGACCGGGGAGGCCCGGGTCTCCTCGCATTACGGGCTGGTGCCTTTGGGCAAGATCTGTCCTGCCATCCCGGAGGCCCAGGCTACCGGGTCTATGGCGGAGTTGTCCTATATCCAGGGCCAGACCAGCGATGCCAAGGGCCGGGTCCATTTTCACCTGGCCGTGCCCCTGATTTTTAAAGGACAGCTTCAGGGGACCCTGTGCGTGTTCGACAAAATTGCTTCCGGCGGGGATCATCTGCCCTTTGACCCGGAGAACCGGCAGCTTCTGTTCACTATGGCCGGGCTGATTGTCAATGCCCTGGAAAACGCGCTCACCTACCAGCAGGTGGAAACCCTGGCGGAGCGCAACGAGCGCATGGTGCGGAACCTTACGGCCCTCCAGGCGATTTCCCAGGCCATGCTGACCACGGTCCAGGAAGAGCGCTTGCTGGATATCATCCTCCAGGGGCTCCTTCAACCTTCCGGGCTGGGGTTCGATCGGGTCTTTATTCTCCAGGTGGACGAAGCCACTCAGACCATCCAGGGCCGCAAGGGGGCCCAACGGCCCGCCGAGGCCCCGGCTTTGCCGCTGTCCGAGGCTTTGTTCATGCCCCTGGCCGAAGAGATACCCATAACCGACTGGCAAATCCCCATCAGCCCGGGGCTGGGGGCCACGGCCCAGGCGGTGCTGCGGCGGCGGCCGGTGCACCAGCATCCCTGACTGCTGTGAAGCCTGACTCCAGGGTTCTCCTGGCGTGGTCGAGAGCATTAAG
>CAZLRL010000144.1:0-7315 GCA_964561645.1 uncultured Desulfobacterales bacterium | reverse complement strand
CTTGTCCGTCAACACCGGCCGCTTGAGCCGGGCGGTCTCCTGCACCGGACAATAATAGCCTTCTTCCAGACAAGGCACTTCCTTGCTGTGCATGACTTCAAAACACCGCTGGTTCAGCACCTCCTGGGGTTCCCGTCCCATGCGCTTGATAAAGGAATCGTTGGCCATGACCACCCGACAGCTGGCCGGGTCGATGACGATGAGGTTATCCGTGATGCTGTTGAACACGGTGTCCCGGAAGTCCCTGGCGGAGCGGAGTTCCCATTCCAGCTCCTTGAGCCGGGAAATATCGGTAACCGCAGCCAGATAGCCTAAAGAGGCCCCATTTACCACCAGGGGCACCAGGGACACCAGACCCACCCGGGTAGTGCCGTCTCCCCAGCGGAATATCAGTTCGTCCACCCCGGTCCGGCCCTGGCGACAAGGTTCCAGATGAGCCTGGAGAGTGGCCGAAGAAGCGTCTTCCAGGAAATCACTCAGAGGACGGCCCACCAACTGCTCGGGTTTGGACCCCAGCATGGTGGCCAGCCATTTATTGATGAAGGTGATGCGAGCCGCCCCGTCCAGGAGGAGGATGCCTTCCTGGGCCAGGTCGATAATGGTGCGGAAGCAGTCCGGCAGGACGCAGGCGGAGGCCAGGGAACAATACGTATCCCCCGGTGTGGGGGGAGGGGACAGGAGAGGGGCATTTTGATGCCGGTCCTGGGCCATCTTGCTCCTTTGGGATTAGGATGGTTACATCAAGACGTTCTTAAGAATATTTCCAGGCATGAAAATGTGGATTCCCGAAATTGCTGGTTGAGAGTTGTATCATAGGGAAGAAAATGTATGGAGTCAAGGAAAAATCACCCTTGGATGAATTTTATGGGTCGGATTCTGAACACTAAAGGCGTGAACCTTGACCTGTGCTGATTTCAGCGGGGGTCGCAAACTTCTGGCACAACCGCAATTCAAGGAGATTCAGCGGCCAATTTTGTAAAAGCACTTGCCAAGATAGGACCGGGAAAGATAGAATGTGACCGTGCCGGAGTGGTGGAACGGGTAGACGCAGGGGACTCAAAATCCCCCGGGCTTCGGCCTGTGCGAGTTCGAGTCTCGCCTCCGGCACCAGGATTTTTTTGACCCCCTCTCTTGTCCGGGCAGTCCTGCCTTCTCCAGCCTCCTTTTTTCCTCCGCATACCTCTCAGGACCGGAACAGAGGCGCTTTGGCGGCCGCTTAACGACACGACCTCCGGCGCTTTAGACGTTCAGATTGGTGTACTTAATTGAGGTTCCGTGTCCGAAAAAATAAACAGACCTTCTGCCTAAATACTTTGGTTCAATAATTATATCAATGGCTTACTTCTTTTGGCATGATCGCTGCTAAGGTAAAGGTGAAACCGGTCTTAGCAGGGACCGAGCCCCTCAGGCAGGAAGATTCATGTTTGGACGGATAGTAGCTGTTTTGGCATTAGTAATAGGGGTCACCGCCTATCTGGCCCCAGAACCCGTGCTCTACGAGTTGTTAAAGGGGTTGGGGACCCTTCTGTTCCTTCCCTTTGAGATGATTCCTCTAGAAACACTGATTTCCACCTGGATAGTTTCTCCGGCTTCCCTTGCCATCCTGGTAATCTTTTTACTGAGCACCCTCTTGCTGGGCCTGATGGAATTGGGCTGACCAATCCCTGATTAACCCTGATTAACCCTGAACAATCTCCTGCTGAGGCTGCAGTTCCCCAGGTGTTGGCCCGTTAGCCCCTTTGCCACCAGTTCCAGACCTTCCACCCCGCCATGCCCCCGGTCAGATTGTACACCCGCGGGTAGCCCGCCTTAAGCAGGCCGTAGGCCACCGGGGGAGAACGGTGGCCGGTCATGCAAATCACCACCACGGTTTTGGTGCGGGGGATGGCCAGGTCGTCCACCTGGCGGGAGGGGAAGGGCACATTTTGGGCCCCGGGCAGGTGAAACCAGTGAAATTCCCAGGGGGTGCGTACGTCCAGCAGCACCAGTTCCGAGGGGTCCTGGGTTAATTTTTGCTGCAACTGCCAGGGGAAGAGGGGCTTGACGCCCAGCCGGTCCCAAAAGAAATCCCAACCCAGGAAGAGGAGAAGAAGGAATAAAAGGAGCAGGATTCCCATAAGCCGGGCCGGTTCAGGACCTGAGGGTGGCTTTGAGCCGCTGGGGGTGAAGCAAGAGATCCAGGCCCTCCAAAATGCCGGGAACAACGAGGTCCGCGGCCCCAAGGGCTTCCCGGGCCGTGCCCTCGGTCTGGATCACCGCGATCCCCAGGGCCGCACTCTCGAGCATCAGGCGGTCGTTTCTGCCGTTGCCTACAGCCACCGTGCCCTCGGCCCCCAGGCCCTGAATATATGTGACTTTCGCCTCGGCCTCCCGGTCCCGGGGAATGATCTCCACCTTACAGGGCCACTGGGCTACCTGAGCTTGCACCGTGCCGAAGGTGTCGGCGGTCAGGATGTGAATGGTGAGGTCGGCGGCAAGGGCCGTCACCCGCTCCCGGACACCCTCCAGGGGGCGCCCGTCACAGGCCAGGGTACCGTTATAATCCAGGACCAGGTGCTCCAGGCGCAGGTCTTTAAATCCGGGGATTTGCACTTCCAGCATTTTATTGTCTCATTTTCGGAGTAATGGGGCGACGTCTTTTAATGTCATTCTGAGGGACCGCAGGCACCGAAGATTTCTAAACGCCAGAGTGCTCAGCGTGACAATTATATAAGCCTTAAATAATTCTTTAAAATCCAAGGCTATTTACTTTTAGCGCTGCCGCAGGGGCAGGGTTTCCCTGCCCTTGGGCTGAGCTACCCATTCCTTCGGGCGGGGAGACCCCGCCCCTACACAAAATGACATGATCTGGCTTGAGTGAACAACATCGCATTAATCAAAATCCCTTTTTAAAAACGGGGGACTGTCAAATCGCCAGCTTCGGGTGGCCTTATACTTTGGCTTACCATTTAAAAGCAAGCACTGGAAAATTGTGGTGGGGCGGGCCTCCGTGCCCGCCAGGACCAGGGGCGGCCAGGGACGGCCGCCCCACCGGAATATGGCCTCCTAAAAGAACTTTTGCAGGCAGCTTGAGTAAATAATCTTGGATTTAGGCCCTAATCATGTTTTCAAACCCTTAAGGGGCGGGGGACCTGGGAAGGGGTCAGGGGCCCCCGACCCTTAGCCTCCTCCCCCAGAATCCTCCTCTTCTTATCTTTATGCGGCTGGATTCCCGGCTGCCAGGAGGAGCTTCTCCATCTGCCGGGCCACTTTACCGGCCTCAAACCGGGGGGCCATCTCGAGGCTGGCCCGCTTCATAGCCAACAGCATCTGGGGGCTGGCCAGGACCTCCCGCAGACGGCGGGCAAAAATATCCGGGTCGTGAACTGGACAGGTGAAGCCATTCTGTCCGTCGTCCACGATCTCGTGGAAGCTTTTATGGTCGCTGGTGGCCAGGGCCAGTCCCAGACCCAGGGCCTGGAGCCCCACCAGCGGCAGGCCTTCCGACAGGGAGGGCATGACCACAAGATCGCTGTGGCGCATGATCGCGGTGGCCTCCTCCGGGTTCACCCAGCCGTGGAAATGAATCCTGGCACCTAAATCCCCACCCCGGGCCAACTCCTCCAGTTCGCCCCGCAACGGTCCGTCGCCCACCAGGTCCAGGCGCCAGTCCAGGTCCCGGAGCTTTGCCAGAACTTCCAGTAGAAAAGGCAGATTCTTCTGGGGACTGAAGCGCCCCACGAAGACCAGCCGGATGGGCTCGTGCACTTCGGGCGGCTGCGGGTTCAGGGTTTCCAGTTCCACTCCGTTGGGAATGACCCGCGCAGTCAAGCCGTAGGCCCGCTGCACCAGGTGGGCCACTTCGGCGCTCGGGACGGTCACCGCAGCCGCGTCCCGCCAGATGGGCACCGTAAACGGCTTGACCCAGCGGAACAGGTGGTCGGTCTGCACGGGCACCCCGCCGGGCACGTCGCCCAACTGGGCGCTCAGCACATAAGGCGTGCCCACGGTTCGCCGGATCATCCAGGCCAGGACCCCGGTGGGTACGGCAAAATGAACGTTGACCGCCTGGGGCCGCCAGGACGCGGCGTGTTGCAGTGCCGGCATGAAATTAGTGGCCAAATACAGGGCCATTTCCGGGACCGCGCAGGTGTGGGCCTGGCGGCGCCCGGCCCAGGTGCGGTAGATTTCGTAGCCCTCGTGCACTTCGTGAGGCGGCAGGCCCGGGAACCAGGAGGTCTGTACCCGCAGGTCGTGGCCGAAGCGGGCCAGATGCCGGCACAGGTCCGCGGTGAAGCGGCCGCCGCCGCCGCCGATGGGGGGAAATTCATAATTGAGGACCAGGATGCGCATGGCTGTGGGACAGACTTACTGTTTCAATTCCAGCAGCACCGAAGAGCCCCGGTCATCCAGCACGGTAACCTGCCGGTTTTTCATAGACTCCGGCAGCAGGTCCGCCGGGTCGAAACTCACGGTGATGGGACTGGTACAATCCTGGCGGGGCTGGAAGGTCAGCCGGGCCTTTTGGGCCCAGGGCCAGTGGAGTGAACTTTTCCCAAAGGTGATGCCCCCCACCCGGTACCGGTCGGACTTTGGAGGGAAAATCAGGCGGATGGCAGAGTTTGTCGGCCAGGCAGCCAGATTGACCTCCAGCCATACGGATTGGCGCGCCGGGATTTTAAGGCTTTGGCGATACCTCTCCAGAGGCTCTCCTCCGGGATCAAGGGGTACGACCTCAAGCTCGGACTCCCCGCCGGGATTGTCAAGGTAGAGGCGCAGGGTCTCAGGGACATCGGCGGTCGCGGCCTCGATATCCAGCCAGCGGTACAGTGCGGCGGGAATCTGGCCTTCCCGGGCCAGGGGTCCCTGCCGGCGGGTCTGGCTGAGCGGGGAATAGCGGAACTCCGGCGTGGTGATCCACCACCGGGCTTCGTCCCGCCCCGCAAAGGACGGGTGATACATGGTCGGCTGGTAGGCCACCGCAAAACGAAGGTCGGGACGGTTTAGTAACTCGATATAGCGGGGAACTTTTTTAAACACCGGCTGGTAATAGACCGCGCCCAGGTTCAGGGCGCCATGAATAAGGTAATAATCCATTAATATGAAGCTGGTATATAACACCCGGTCTCCGGGCCGGGCCTGGGACAGCAGCTCCTTGGGCTGCGAGGGGTAGAGGGCCAGAGGCTCTTTTTCCCGCAGAAAGCCGGCCATGGCCTGGATCTGCTCCGCGCCCCTGAAACTCATCTGGGCGGCGTAACCCAGTAAAACCGCCACCACGATCACCGGCCAGAACCGCCGGATGTTCACCGGGCCCTCCTGGGGCGGGGCGGCTTTTCTCTCCCGCCACCAGGCCAGCGCCAGGGCCATGGTGGAGCAAAGCGCCTGGGCCACCAAGCCGAAGAGCAGCACCACCAGGGGAATCCACAACCGCAACAGCACGTCCGCGGGATGGTTGGAGACATAGAACAAAAATATTCCCAGGACCGCGACATAGAGGAGGATGATTCTCAGAACCACCCGCCGCGCCGGCCTGCCCAGAGCCCCCAGCCCCAAAACCACCGCGCCGCAGAAAATCGCCGGCGAACCCCACAGCCCCTCCGCCAATCTGACATTTTCCACGATGACCTGGAGGATATTCTGACCGGTGCCCACCAGCATCTGCCAGAAAGGATTATCCACTTGCGGCAAGAGGGTCGGCAGGACAAAGGCCGGTTTTCTGACAAAGCGGGCCACCAGCACCACAATGAGGATAAAAACCCCCACCGCGCCCACCGCCACCAGCAGGCGCCGGCGCTCCCTGGCGTCCGCCAGCAGCAGGGCCAGGACCACGGCCATAGCCGCATACACCAGCCCGACCAGGTGCATAGTCACCAGCACCAGGGAGCCCAGAACCAGGGACCAGGGAGCCCAGCCCCGACAGGAGATGATTCGGGCCCACAACACCACGGCCAGGGCCATGGTCAGGTTGGAGGGCACCAGGTGGTGCAGGCCGGTATCCGGAAAAACCTTGAAGGCCAGGAGGATCAGGGCCACCCCCGCCACCCCGGGACCGAAGATGGCGGTCAGCCAGCAGGCAAAGGCCAGGCCGAAGATCAGGGGGGCCAGGGTCCAAAGCAACCGGTAGGCCTCCATGAGGCTCAGGCCCAACTGGCTCAGACCGATCAGCACCACCGAAAAGAGAGGGTGGTAAACGGGAAACACCCGGGAGAAGGCCAGGACGCGCTCGTGATAGACTTTCGGGTCGTCGGGGTCTCCGGCTTTGGGGGTCAGTTGGGTGCGCAGGTCCTTCAGCGCCGGGCAGTCCTGCGCGAAGCATTCCTGCATTTGCCTGGTCTTCAGGACATAGGTGAGGCCGTCATCCACTTCGGGGGTCAAATTCCAGCCCCGGAGGGGGGATACGGTCAGATACCCTTGCACCCCGATATACACCAACAGGCCGATCAGCAAAATAAGCCAGGCGCGGCGGGGCGGGGCCGGAGGAGTTTCCGGGAAATGATTCAATTCATCCGAGTTGAAAGAATGCGGCGACATGCGGGACCTGTAGTGTTTGATGGCGTAAAATTCCCCAAATCCCCTGCTTTTACTAAACGCTCCCGTAGGGGCAGGGTTTCCCTGCCCTGGGGCGGTCGAACTGCTTAATCTATCGGGCGGGGTGACCCGCCCCTCCACTAAATAACTTCACCTCGACTGAATACCATCAATTACTATGGCTTTCAAACCAATGATCGTACCACAATTGGAAGGCCAGCAGGGTCCAGAGGAGTTTGCGATGGTCCCGATGCCGGGCCTGGTGTTCCTGAATTATGGCGGCCACGTAGTCCGGCTGAAAGAGGCCCTGTTGTTTGAGACGGCGGGGCGACAGCACCTCCTCCAGCAGCGGTTTCAAGGGACCGGCGAACCATTTGGCCACCGGCACGTTGAAGCCTTTTTTGGGCCGCTGCAGGATGGAGTCGGGCAACAGGCCCTTTAAGGCCTGGCGCAAGAGAAACTTGGTGGTCAAACCCCGCAGCTTGAAGGAGTGGGGCAGATGCGCGGCGTATTCCACCAGGAGGCGGTTGAGCAGGGGTACCCGTACCTCCAGGGAATGGGCCATGCTGGCCCGGTCCACCTTGACCAGGATGTCCCCTTCCAGGTAGAGCTTCAGGTCGCAATAGAGAACCTGGTTCAAGGGGTCCCGGGTGCGGGCCTGGCGGGCGTGGTAGGCCACCAGGTCCGTCACCTCTTCCCCGCCCGGCCTGCCCAGAGGTGCCAGGAGCCCCACCTTTTCCTCCGCGGTGAAGGAGCCCAGCCAGCGGTGGTGACGCACTACCGGCGGCAGGGAATAATCCCGCAGGAA
>CAZLRL010000143.1:0-7324 GCA_964561645.1 uncultured Desulfobacterales bacterium | reverse complement strand
CACCACCGACCGCGGCTGTCCCCAGGGGTGGTCCGGACGCTGGCAGAAGCTGGCCGGAGTGGCCACCAGGACCAGCCCGGCAGGTTCAAAATGTTCCTGAGCCAGAGCTTCAAGCAGAAGCATACCCCCGAGGGACCAGCCCACGACAACGGTGTCGGCCAGGGGCAATTCCTGCAAATAGCCGGTCAACCAGGAGACCTCCCAAACAGGGAAAGTGGGGGTCAAAACCGCGCATCCTTGCCGGGAGAATTCTTCCTCCTGTCGACGCCAGATATTGCCGTCAGCCCCCCAGCCGTGCAAAAAAACCAGGGTGTTCATTTAAATGAGAGCCATTTCCCGGCCGACCTCCAGGATGGCGGTGCGGGCCGCAGCCAGGTCTTCCGGTGAATGGGCCGCGGACAGGGAAAAACGCACCCGGGACCGGCCCGGGGGCACCGTAGGCGGACGCAAAGCCACGGCCATAAGCCCCCGCTCCCGAAGCCGCGCCGCCACCCTCAAAGTACGGGCGTTTTCCCCCACCAGAACCGGGATGATCTGGGTCTCACTCCCCAGGGTGTCAAACCCCGCCTGGCTAAGGGTCTGCCGGAAGCTTTCCGCCTCGGACAGCAGATATCTGCGCCGTTCCGGCTCACCGGCCACGATATCCAGGGCCGCGGCAATGGCCCCCAGAACCGGCGGCGGCATGGCCGTGGAATAGATGAAAGACCGGGCCCGGTTGTGCAAGTACTCAATCAGCCGCCGATTTCCAGCCACAAAGCCTCCCAACGACCCCAGAGCCTTGGAAAAGGTCCCCATATGCACTTCCACCCTGGGGGTGAGGCCTAAAGCCGCGCTCAAGCCGGCCCCGTGAGTCCCCAAAACCCCGGTGGCGTGGGCTTCGTCTACCATCAACCAGGCACCGTAGCGGTCCTTGAGATCCACTATCTCCTGCAAAGGGGCCACATCGCCATCCACGGAAAACACCGAATCAGTGACGACGAGCCTTCTCCCTGACCCGGCCTTTTGTAACAGGTCCTCCAGACGGTTCAGATCGCGATGGGGGAACCGAGCCAGATTGGCGCCGGATAATTTGATGCCGTCATAAATACTGGCGTGGTTCAGCCGATCGCAAAAAACCGTGTCCCCCGACCCTACCAGAGCGCTGATCGCTCCCAGATTGGCCATATAACCGGTGCTGAAGATAACCGCGGCCTCGGTGCCTTTAAACGCCGCCAGCCTGTCTTCCACCTCTTCGTGTAAAGCCAGGTGCCCCACCACCAGGCGGGAGGCCCCGGCACCTACCCCCCAGCGGGCCGCAGCATCCCGGGCCGCGGCTATAAGGCGCGGGTCCTGGGACAAACCCAGGTAGTCGTTGGAGGAGAGGTTCAACAGCACCCGATCCCCCACCCGCACCCGACCGCCGGGCAGGGCCTCCTCCACCGGGGTTAGAAAGCGCCGCAGCTCCTGGGAGGCGAGGTTTTCGAGTTCCTGGGCCAGATTTTCCAGCATGTCTACTCTGTGACCATATACTTGAGAAAGGCCCGGGCCGCGGAGGCCTGAGCCAGGGTATGGCAGACCTGCTCCATGGCAGCCAAAAAAGCCTTCTTGCCTGCAGGAGTGGAAAGGGGCGAAATTTCCGGCACCTTCCCCAGGATAGGAATATTGGTCAGCGCGGCAATAACCTCCGGATTGGTCTCTTCCGCCAGGGAAGGCTTCTCGGGATAGCGGTTAATGACCACCCCGGCCACCGGCACCCCGGCGTGCTGGGCCGCTTTGACCGTAAGCGCCGTATGGTTGATGGTCCCCAAGCCGGCCCGGGCCCCCACGATGAGGGGCAGCCGCAGCCAGCGAACCATATCCAGAACCAGGAAATTGGTCTCGGTGAGAGGCACATAGAGGCCGCCGGCCCCCTCGGTCACCAGCAGCTCGTAGCGGCCGGCCAACTCCTCCCGGGCCTGGGTGATGCGGTCCAGATCCACTTCAACCCCTTCATACACCGCGGCCACACCCGGAGCCAGGGGCAGTCGCAGAGTAACGGGGGTCAAAAGGTCCAGGGGCTCATCCAACCCCGCAAATTCCCGGGCAAATCGGGCGTCCGTGGGAATAAGCTTGCCGTTTTCCTCCGGACAGCCGCTCTGCACCGGTTTGAAATAACAGGCCGACAGACCCCAGCCGCGCAACACCGCGGTGATTCCGGCCGCAATCCAGGTTTTCCCTACCCCGGTGTCCGTGCCGGTGACGAAGACGCCTTTTACCTTGGTCAAATTCGGCAGGGGCATATCATTTTCACCTGTTTTTGGGGCAGAGGCTGGAATCCACTGCCTTCCATTCCCCTCGTTTCCCTTTCATTCCATTTCCCGGGAGCACAGGCATCTTGCCTGTGTAGCACAGGCTGGAAGCCTGTGCTCCCTTTGTCAATGGTAGCACGGGCATCTTGCCCGTGCCTGGACGGGCTGGAAGCTCGTCCTACCGGCCTTGGGAAAGAGGTCGGCAATAACGGACAGGAGTCCTCGACCCCTGGCCCCCTCCCCCACAAATATTTTCCAGTTCCAACCCCATATCCTCCAGCATCAGGCGGTCGTCTTCGGGCAGGCGTCCTCTGGTGGTCAGGTAATCCCCGGTCATGAGAGCATTGGCCCCCGCCGCGAACATCAGGGGCGCCAGGGAACGAAGCGTAGGCTGGCGGCCGCCGCAGATAATGATAGTCTTGTCCGGAAAGGTCAGGCGGAACGCGGCAATAATTTTGAGGGCCTCCAAGGGCGCCAACAGGGGCCGATCCGCCAGTTTGGTGCCGGGCAGCGGATGCAAAAAGTTGAGAGGAATGGCGTCCGGATCAAGCTCCCTGATGGCCTGGGCCAGTTCCCAACGCTGGGCCAGGCTCTCCCCCATACCCAGAATGCCTCCGACGCAAACCGACAGCCCGGCCTCCTGAGCCGCCTCCACCGTGGCCACCCGTTCCGCAAAGGTATGAGTGGTGCAGATTTCGGGGAAAAAGGACCCCGCGGTCTCCAGGTTGTGATGAAAGCGGTCCACCCCCGCGGCCTGCAGTTCGGCCAGAAACGAGGGCTCCACAATGCCCAGGGAGGCGCAGATCTTGATATCCACCGTCTCCCGGATGGCAGCCGCGGTGTTTAAAATGACCTTTTTATCCCGAGAAGTTACTATCCCCCGCCCGGAGGTGACCAGGGAAAAGCGGGCCGCGCCCGCGTCCGCCGCGGCCCGGGCCGCGTCCACCATCTGCTCCTGGGCCAGCAACGGATAGGTGGAGATCTGCGCCTGAGACCTCACCGACTGGGAGCAATAGGCACAATCCTCGGAGCACAGGCCGCTTTTGGCGTTGATGATGACGCACAGGCTCACCTGCCGCCCGAAATGGGCCTCCCGCAGACGGCTGGCCTCCTGGAGCCGGGGCCAAAAGTCCGCCCACTCCAACCGAAAAATATCTTGCCAATCCTGGTAGTCCATAGCTGTTACCCGGATAAACATGACCCATTAGGGTGGATTTGTCAACCTATTCGGGATATCTGGTTTACATTAATAAGCAGGCACTGCGGTTTTTAGATGTTCGGGAGAAAGGATGACTTCCTGGGAGAAGGAAATAGCAGAAGTTGGTGGGCGGTGCCCACCCCACTTTTTTTTTCGGAAAACTAAAGGGTTACAAGAAAAGAAAAGGCTGGAAAATCACCGCCGCGGAATATAAACCTCCCGGGCCTTCAAGCCATCCGACGGCCCCACCAGGCCCTCCCGCTCCATGGTCTCGACGATGCGAGCCGCCCGGTTGTAGCCGATGCGCAGGCGCCGCTGCAGCATGGAAATGGAGGCGTTGCGGGTCTCGGCCACCAGGGCCAGGGCTTCATCCCATTTTTCATCCCGCTCCCCTGTATCCTCCTCTTCCTGCTCCTGGGTCTGCATTTCCAGGATCCCCGGCTCAAACTCCGGCGCGGCTTGGGCCTTTAAAAACTCCACCGCCCGAAAGACTTCCTCATCCGAGACGAAGGCCCCGTGGATGCGGGTGAGCTGGGAGGTGCCGGGGGGGATGAAAAGCAGGTCCCCTTTGCCCAGGAGGCGCTCGGACCCCACACTGTCCAGAATGACCCGGGAGTCGGCCTTGGAGGAGACCTGGTATGAGATGCGGGTGGGAAAATTGGCCTTGATGAGCCCGGTGATGACGTCCACCGAGGGCCGTTGGGTGGCCACCAGCAGGTGAATGCCCGAGGCCCGGGCCTTTTGGGCCAGCCGGATCAGGTATTCTTCGGTGTCCCGGGAGGAAACCAGCATCAAGTCCGCCAACTCGTCAATTACCACCACGATATAGGGGAGGAAGCGGGGCGGCGGCTCGCCCTCGCCTTCCTGCTCCGGGTCGAACTTCATGGTCTTGGCCTTCTGGTTGTAGCTCTCGATGTTGCGCACTCCCAGATCCCACAGCAGGGCATAGCGCTTTTCCATCTCAGCCACGGCCCAATGCAGCGCAGTAGTGGCTTCCTTGGGGTTGACCACCACCGGATGCAACAGGTGAGGGATGCCTTCGTAGGTGGACAACTCGATGCGCTTGGGGTCGATGAGCAGGAACCGCACCTCATCCGGAGTGGCCTTGAAGAGGATGGAAAGAATCATGGCATTGAGGCCCACGCTTTTGCCGCTCCCCGTGGCCCCGGCGATGAGCAGATGGGGCATCCGGCCCAGGTCCGTGACCACCGGGGTGCCCATGATATCTTTGCCCAGAGCGATGGTGAGGCGGGAAGCTGACTTCTGATAGGCATTGTCCGCCAGGATTTCCCGCAGGGCCACCACCTGGCGCTTGGGGTTGGGAATCTCAATGCCGATGACCGCCTTCCCCGGCACCGGGGCCACGATGCGAATGGACAGGGCCTTTAAGGCCAGGGCCAGGTCGTCGGTCAGCCCCGTCACTTTGCTGATTTTCACCCCGGGCGCGGGCTCCAGCTCAAAGCGGCTGACCACGGGGCCAGGAATGATGGCCGTGACTTTCCCCTCCACCCCGAAGTGCCTGAGGGTGCTCTCCAGTTTTTCGGCCTGGGCCACCATCTGTCCCTCCTGCATCTGATGGTCCCAGGGTTTGGGCGGATCGAGGAGGTCAAGGGGAGGCAGGGTGAATTTTCCCGAATCCGCGGGGGGCCGCCGTCGTTTCGAGGTCGAAGTACTGGCCGGCTCCGGGGGCGGCGGGGCCGGGACCAGCTCCTCTTCCTGGAGCTCACTCCGGGGGATGGCGGGCTGAGGGGCCGGACCATTGTGCGGCACGGAAACTTCCTGGGTTTTCGGAGCAGGGGCTCGCGGTCGCTTGAAAGCCTCCCAGGCCTGTTGCGCCCAACCGCCCAAGTAGGACAGCAACCCCACCAGAGACAGGCGGGTGGCTCCCATCAGACCCGCTAAAAAAATGAGGGCCAGGAGCAGAGCGGCTCCGGGAGCGTTGAACAGACCGGTCAACCCGGCAGCCAGGGCATCCCCCACATAGCCCCCGGAATGCAGCAGGCCGTCCCCCCAGGTGACAAAGGGATGCACCAGGCTCAACAGAGCCGCACTGGCCGCCACACAAGCCAGGCCGGAGACCGCCTGCACCCAGGTGAGACGTTCCAGTCCCCGATGGTGCGACTGCCAGGCCAACCCCACCAGAATGACCGGCAACCAGAAGGAAGCCAGCCCCAGAAGCCCCGTGCCGATATAAGCCAGGAGAGCTCCGGTTTTGCCCCCCCAGTTCTTCACCATGGTCACCGACCAGACCTTCCAAAACCCCTGGGGGTCGATAAAGGAGTAGCTCGCCAGGGCCAGCAGCAGATAAACCGCCAGTCCCAGCAGCAGCAAAGCCACCACCTCCCGGCCCAGCCGCTGGGTCCAGGTAACCGGAGGCGGAACCGCGTCCGGCTCCTGCTGGGCCTCCGGCTTTTTCTTGGGAGCCTGGCTTTTCTTAGGGGCCTGGTTTTTGTTTTTGGTATTTTTTGCGGCTTTGTTCTTGGCCATAATTTTGAAACTGTCGTTAGCGCCTAACTTTTTCTTAGTCGACGGTCAATCGGGAGACCGATGCCTGGTGGCACAGGCTTTCCAGCCTGTGCTGGCGCAGGCTAAAGCCTGCGGCTACAGAATAAAGAAGTCCCTTGCCCCAATTCAATCCGACTCCACCGCGCCGATGAAATGACGCTCGCGGCTTCCGGCCGTGGCCGGCAGGCGCCGGGTGGAGGTTGGCCCCGTGAGGCTGGGCAGAATATACTGGAAGGCCTCCGGGGACACCGTCAGCTGGCGATATTCCTCAAAGCCCGCCTCCTCCACCGCCTGCTGCCAAAAGCTATCCCGCCGCGCATCCCGGGACTCATAGCGCAGCTCAAAAAAAACCCGTTCGATCTGGGCCGTGGCCAAAAGCTTGACGCAGACATAACAGGGCTCCAGAGTCACATACAGGGTCGCGCCCTTGATGGGTACCCCGTGCCTGGCCGCCTGCGCGATGGCGTTGGCCTCGGCGTGGGAAGCCCGGCAAAAATTATATTTGTCCATGTCGTCGATCTTGAGAGCCCGGCGGTGGCAGTAGGGGCTGCCATCCGGCATGGACTGCCCCAGACAATGGGGCGCACCGGGCATACTGCCGTTGTACCCCGTAGCCAGGATCTGCTTGTCCTTCACCAACACCGCGCCCGTAGGCCGGCTGTTGCAGGTGCTTCTGGTGCTCACCAGCTTGGCGATGAGCATGAAGTATTCATTCCATGAGGGGCGCATGAGGCTAATTATACTTTGTCTTTATAAAAAGTCCGCTGGAGTCTTACGGCCCATCTCAGTGCGGTCAAAATCGCCATCAAAACTTATTAAAGTCAAATGCTGCTTTTTTGCAGCCGCAAGTTGGTAAGCATCGTCAAAATCGAGTTTGAACCTCTTTATTAACTCGAGTATATAAGAAAAGTCTAGAGGTTCCAAACGAACAAGGGTGACTGCACCATGCATGAACAGATCTTCAATAAACTGGTTGAAAGTATCTTCTTGTCCCAATCGCAATAAGATAATGGCGATGGAGTGCAGGGAAAAATCTGAAATATGGAGAAGCTCAGAGGGAATTCTTTGGAGAAATAGTTCAACTTCCCGTGATTTTTCCTGTTCCAGCAAACGTTCCAGCCAGATATTGGTGTCCAGAAGATACATGCTTAATCGCCCCGCCACTCCAGGGCCTTTTTTTGCAGCTCCAAGGCGCTATATTGCTGGCGGTATTCCTTTAAAGCCCCACCCCAATCCTGGCGCAACCTTTTCCCTGCTTTCTTGGCCCGCTTCGAGAGGAGAAACTGAATAAAATCCTCCACTTCCTGCTTTAAATCAGGGGGCAGGGCTTGAATAAGTTTCTCTAAGTTCTCCA
>CAZLRL010000142.1:0-7342 GCA_964561645.1 uncultured Desulfobacterales bacterium | reverse complement strand
CGGCGGGTGCGCCAAGGTGGTGCACGCCATCGCCGCGCACCATGAAGACGCGCCCACCGGGAGCATCATGGCCATCCTGGTGCAGGCCGCGGACACCCTTTCCGGCGCCCGTCCCGGGGCCCGGCGGGAAATGCTGGAGACCTACATCAAGCGCCTGGAGGACCTGGAGAAGATCGCCCGTTCCTTCAACGGCATCAGCAAATCTTACGCCATCCAGGCGGGCCGGGAAATCCGCCTCATCGTCGAAAGCGACAAGGTGAGCGACGAAGAGGCGACCCTGCTGTCCCGGGATGTGGCCAAGAAAATTGAACAGGAGCTCACCTATCCGGGCCAGATCAAGATTATGGTCATACGTGAGACCCGGGCGGTGGAGTTTGCCCGCTGATGAACATCCTGTTCCTGGGCGATATTGTCGGCTCCCCGGGGAGGCGGGCCGTGGAGAATTTACTGGACCGGCTGGTGGACCGCCATTTCATCGACCTGGTGGTGGCCAACGGCGAGAACGCTTCCGGCGGGATCGGCATAACTCCGCCGGTGGCGGACCAGCTCCTTAACCTGGGCATTGATCTTTTGACCAGTGGCAATCATATCTGGAAACACCGGGATATTTTGCCCTATCTGGAGGAAACCGACCGGCTGCTGCGGCCCGCCAACTACCCACCCGACACGCCCGGACAGGGATATACTGTTCTCGAAACCGCCATCGGGGAGAAGGTGGCGGTTATCAACTTAGAGGGCCGGGTGTTCATGAATCCCCTGGAGTGCCCCTTTCGCACTGCGGACCGGGTCCTCTCCGTGATCGCCCCGGAAGTCAAGGTCATTCTGGTAGACATGCACGCCGAGGCTACCAGCGAGAAGCTGGCCATGGGTTGGTATCTGGACGGCCGGGTGAGCGCGGTGCTGGGCACCCATACCCACGTGCAAACCGCGGACGAACGGCTGCTCCCCCAGGGCACCGCGTACATTACTGACGTGGGCATGACCGGGCCCATCAACTCCGTGATCGGGATGAAAACCGAGGGCATCCTGGAACGCTTTCTCACGCAGCGTCCCCAACCCTTCAAGGTGGCTTCCACCAATATCCAGATCCAGGGCGTGGTGCTCAAGTTCAATAGCCAGGGGCGGTGCCAGGAAATCATCCGACTCCAGGAGAGATTTAAGAGCTGAAACTACGCCTATGGATCTAGAAAAGCTGAAAAACTCCTGTCGCAAAAGGTTCCGGAGTTTCTATAATTTTTTCGTTGACCTGAAAAAACCCAAGCCCCCCCTGGACACGGACCTGCCGCCCCTCAATATCATCAAGCAGCACAGCCGCAAGCGTACGGCCCTCAATGAGCACCTGGAAACCCTCTTTCTGGAGTCTCTGATCCTCCAGCCTCGATTAATCGTGGAGCTGGGGGTGGCCCGGGGCGAGAGCACCCGGGTTTTCGCCCAGGTGGCCCGGCTTTGCGGGTCCAAGCTGGTGGGGGTGGATATTAACGATTGTTCCCGGGCCCTGGATTGGGAGGAGTGGAATTTCATCCACAAGGACGACCTGGAGTTCGCGCCGGAATTCGAGGCCTGGTGCCGGGAAAGACAGATCGAGCCGGTCATCGACGTGCTGTTCATCGACACCAGTCACTATTTCGACCATACCCTGGAGGAGATCCGGGCTTATTTCCCTTTTCTGGCCGCGCACGCCAAGGTCTTTTTCCATGACACCAACCTGGACACCTACCTGTTCCGGAAGGACGGCAGCCTGGACCTGGGCTGGGACAACGAGCGGGGGGTGATCCGGGCCCTGGAGGTCCATTTCAACCGGACTTTTCCCGAAACCGAAGAGTTCATCGATTTTGTGGACCCCTACTGGCTCATCAAGCATTATCCTTACTGCAGCGGCTTGACCGTGGTGGAGAAACTGGCCCACCTTTTTCCGGCCGCGGCTTCGGGAAAGTCTGAATGATCTCACTGGGAAAATTGCCGCGTCGGCGTAGAAACTAAATGAACCCTGCCCGCCTGCCCAACATCATTCTGGTGGTCATGGACACGGCCGCGGCCCGACGCTGTTCGGTCTATGGCCACCAGCGGGAAACCACGCCCGGGCTCGAACGCATTGCCCGGGAAGGGGTTCTCTATCACTCCTGCTTCGCCACCTCGCCCTGGACCATCCCCTCCCACCTCTCCTTGTTTTCCGGGTTGTATCCTTCGGAGGTCGGCAGCGAGGACCATGGCAATCAGGTCCCGGAGGCGTTTCATACCCTGCCCGAAGTGCTCGGGCAATTGGGCTATCACACGGTGGGCATTTCCTGCAACGGCTTGGTGGGACACCAGCGGGGGTTCGATGTCTTCTACGACATGGACACGCCCTTTTTTTCCGAGGGCTACCATCAGGATAAATTCAATACTCAGTTCATCAGGCGGGCTACGGACCGGGAACTTGGACGCTTATGGTATCACTTACAATACGTGGTCCAGAAAAAACGTTACCTTTTTCCTATTCAAAATGTTTTAGAAAGACTTTACAGAAAATATTGCATGGATCTTTATTATAAAACCTCTGGAGCTACGGAACGCAGTTTCAAGATAGCCCGGTACTTGATCAAAAAATATCAAGGGAAAAAGCCCTTATTCTTATTTTTGAATTTGATGGAAACCCATTGGAAATATAATCCTCCCCCTGCTTTTCACAATATTGTCGATATTCCTCTCAGGGAGCGCAAAAAGTTGTATCAATATGACCACCAGGATTTTTATATTACCAATCTTCCCGCTGATACGATGGAGAAGATTTATTTGCTTTACGAACAGGGGCTCTACTTTCTGGATCAAAAGTTACTGGATTTTTACAATTTCCTCGAAGTTCAGGGAGTAAAGGACCACACCCTGCTGGCCATCACCTCGGACCACGGGGAGTCCCTGGGGGAGCACGGCCTCTGGGGCCACCTGTTCGGCTTGTATAATGAAGTTCTGCAAATACCCCTGATCATAAAATACCCCGCGGGGTTGGCCGGCACGGGGGAGTCCCGCCGACTGGCGCAATTGCACGATCTTTTTGCCACCCTCCTGGACGCGGCCCGGTCTCCTTTGCCCTGGCCGTACAGTTCCAGGTCGCTGCTGTCCGCCAGCCGGGATTACGTTTTTGCCGAGCACTACCAGAATGTCGGCCTTCAGGCCATTAAAAAGCGGGTGCCGGATTACCAGCCCCGGCCTTTTATGCAGCCCTGCCGCTGCGTTATTGACGAGGATTTTTTCAAGCTGATCGAGTGGGCCGACGGCCGTTTGGAGCTTTATGACTTGAACCGTGATTTTGAGGAAAGCCGCGACCTCAGCCAGGTTCCGGACCAGTCTCCCCGGATCCGGGCCCTGCATAGCATCCTGGGAGAAAAATTAGGGCCTTTCCGTGAAAATGCTTAAGCTTTGAAAAATGTTGTGCCGATGATAAAGTTAGTTTCGAGAGACTAAAAGGAGATTGTTATGGAGTTGCAGTCCCTGGAAGATAAAGTGCAAAAAAGTCAGGCGGTTTTAAAAGAGGCCCTGGAGCGTTGGTCCGGAAACATCGCCCTGGCCTGGACCGGAGGCAAAGATTCCACCACCACCCTGCAGCTGGTGAAGGAGGTCTGCGGCGGCCAGGTGCCCATCCCGGTGCTCAATATCGATACGTCGGTAAAATTCAAGGAAATTTACGACTTTCGGGACCGGATAGCCGCGGAGTGGGGGCTCGACCTGCGCATCGAACGCAACGAAGAGGCCTTGAAAGAAATTGTCATCGCCCAGGATAAGGCCGAATGCTGTTTCCGGCTCAAAGCGGAAGTCATCGCCCAGGCCATGACCAAGTACGGCTGGCAAGCCCTGATCACCGGCATGCGCTGGGACGAGCACCCGGACCGGGGCAAAGACGAATATGTGGTGCACTACGACACCCCGCCCCACTACCGGGTGCAGCCCATCCTCCATTTCAGCGAGCTGGACGTCTGGTCCTATATCAGGAGCCGGAATGTCCCCTTTTGCACCCTCTACCAACGGGGCTACCGCAGCCTGGGGTGTGAACCCTGCACCAAGACCGGGACCCCCGGCCGGACGGAACGGGAAGGCCGGGACCAGACCAAAGAAGAAATCATGAAGCGCCTTCGGGCCATGGGGTATTTTTAGCGTTCAGTCATCAGTGATCGCCATCTGCCGGGAGGGCGGCCGTCCCTGGCCGGCCATGGTCTTGCGGGCGCGGAGGCCCGCCCCCACCAGATCCTTCCAGTTTATGTAAAGTGCGCTCCACGAGACTATTACCGTCAACAAATCACTGATTACTGATTGCTGATTACTGGAATCCCATCTCCCTCCCCCACCCTCTTTTTTTCCTTTCTTTCCTTTCCCGCCCGCCTTCTTTTCCCCGATTTGGGGCAATTTCCTTTTGACCTCACCCGGCTTTTGTTTATAGTACTAGGTTTAGTCAGACCAGGACCCTAAAGGAAGGCTTTCCATGAAAATTCACGAATATCAGGGAAAAGAACTACTGCAGCAATTCAAGGTGCCCGTGCCCGCGGGCGGCGTGGCCGAGACTCCCGCCGAGGCCCGGCGGGTGGCCGAGAGCATGGAAGCGGGGCCCTTCGTGGTGAAGGCCCAGATCCACGCCGGCGGCCGGGGCAAGGGGGGCGGCATCAAACCCGCGGCCACGCCCGAAGAAGTGGAACAGGTCGCGGCCCAGATTATCGGCATGACTCTGGTCACTCCCCAAACCGGGCCCGAGGGGCGTCTGGTGCAAAAGGTGCTGGTGGAGCAGGCTCATGACATCATCCGGGAATACTACCTGGGCATTGTTATAGACCGGAGCCTGGCCCGCCCGGTTATCATGATGAGTTCGGCGGGAGGGATGGAAATCGAGGAAGTGGCGGCCCGCACCCCGGAGTTGATTATCAAAGAGCCGGTGGATCCCGCGGTGGGGCTTCTCCCCTTCCAGACCCGCAATCTGGCCTTCGGGGTGGGCCTGCCGCCCGAACACCTGCGCGCGGCCTCAGCTTTTGTCATCAATCTGTATAAAATGTTTGGCAGTCTGGACTGCTCTCTGGCGGAGATCAACCCCCTGGTGCTCACCGGTCTGGGAGAACTGCTGGCTTTGGACGCCAAGATCAACCTGGACGACAACGCCCTGTTCCGGCACCACGACCTGGCCGCACTGGACGACCCGGAGGAAATGGACCCCCTGGAGCACGAGGCCCACAAGCACCATCTGAATTACATCCGCCTGACCGGCAATGTGGGCGCCATGGTGAACGGCGCCGGCCTGGCCATGGCTACCATGGACCTGATCAAGGCCGCGGGAGCCGAGCCCGCCAATTTTCTGGATGTGGGCGGGGGCGCCTCGGCTGAGATGGTGGCCAACGGTTTTCGCATTATTCTCTCCGACTCCCGGGTCAAGGGGGTGCTGATCAATATTTTTGGGGGGATTCTGCGCTGCGACCGCCTGGCCGAAGGCGTTATCCAGGCGGTGAAGGAAGTCCAGGTGGGGGTGCCCATTATTATTCGCCTGGAGGGCACCAATGTGGAAGAAGGCCGCCGATTGTTGAACGAGTCGGGCCTCACCTTCACCGTGGCCCAGGACATGCAGGACGCGGCCCGGAAAGTGGCGGCCCTGGTGCAGTAGGGTGCACACCGCCCAAAGCCGCGGGGTGGAAAGCAGGGTTTGACTTTCTTTCCCTGGCGCGTCGGCCAGGGTCGGGCATTCCGTGCGGCTCAGGCTCAGACTCGAGACTGGCATGAGAGAATTTCGGGGTTCCGTCACTTTTCTGGTTTTTCTGTACTCTTTTCTGACCGTTTTGACCCTCGGGAGTCTGGCCCTTTTTGCCCTGGGGCTCAGCGGCTTCCGGATGGGGTGGGCGGTCTGGGTCATGCCCCTGCTGCTGGTGCTGCTGCTCCGGGTCTGGTGGCTGTATCTGAAGCTGCCCTTTATTATTACGGCTCAGGACGATAATACCCTGGAATTCAAAAGCTTTCTCCAAGTGGTCAATCTGGCGCCCCGGGATATCGCGGCCATCCGGGAGAGATATTTGCTGCCGGGCTTTTTTCTGATCCGGCATAGCTCGGGAAAATTGTTGCTCACAACGCAGATGACTGACATTCCCGAACTTATCGCGCTGATTAAAAAGGAAAATCCCGGGGTGCAGGTCTCAAGTTAAGGGAAGATAAGGGCGGAATCTGCTGCAGTCAGCCCATCACCGTACCCTCGGGAGGATGAGTATGAGAACCTGGGTAATAATGGGAGTGGCCCTGAGTAAAAGATCTCGGCCCTGGACCGGATTGAAGTAACGGGGTCCCGCCTGGATCTTGACGGCCAGCCCGGATTGGTGGTCCAGAAAGTGAGAAAAGGCGAACAGGTGTTGGAGCTGCGGGATTCAGCCGGCCGGCCTCTGTGGGCGCCTACTTTACGCCAGAAACCATAATAACGCCAAACCTCAATAAGGAGTCTAACATGAAACGGTTCGTGATGCTGGTGAGTGTGTTTCTGCTCATCGGCGTATTTGCCGCCGGGTCCCTGGCCCAACCGCAGAAAAATGACCCCGCGTCCGCAGGGTGGCCCGAGGGACGGATGTACAACCCCAAGACGGTGGAGAAGCTGGACGGCAAAATCCAATCCATGGAAACGGTGACCGCGGGGCGGATGGATATTCCGGCCCGGGTGCTGCTGAAGCTGAAGGCTGCCAAAGAGACCGTGACCGTTTACCTGGGACCGAAATGGTATCTGGAGGAGCAGCAGGTGGAGCTCTCTCCGGGGGATTATATCCAGGTGCGGGGGTCCCGGATTATGATGGATAAGGAGCCGGTGATCCTTCCCAACGAAATTATCAAAAACAGCAAGGTGCTGAAATTCTGGGATGACCAGGGCCGGCCGATGTGGCGGGGTCAGGGGCCGAGATCCAAGCAGAAGTAAAATAACTCATGCCCCCCAAATCCAAAAAAACCGGGACGCGGACCGCGGCCTTCGGGTCGCCGGGGCGGGTGAACCATGACGCCCGGGCTTTTTATGGCAAAAAGCTCTATGAGGGGCTGCCCCGGGAGAAGGAGGCGCCGTATCTGGAGAATGACCTGCCCGAAAACGCGAGAAATACCCTTTTCTGCCGCTCCTCGGAGAATATGGCGGAGCTCCCGGATTCATGCGTCCATCTCATGGTGACCTCGCCGCCCTATAACGTGGGCAAGGACTATGACGAAGATTTCACCCTGGAGGAATATCTCGAGTTTTTGAAAAGGGTGTGGCGGGAGGTGCACCGGGTCCTGGTGCCCGGGGGCCGGGCCTGCATCAACGTGGCCAACCTGGGACGCAAGCCCTATATTCCCTTGCATGCCTACATCGCCCGGGACATGGCGGACCTGG
>CAZLRL010000141.1:0-7361 GCA_964561645.1 uncultured Desulfobacterales bacterium | reverse complement strand
CGAACTCGCGACCTCCGGCGTGACAGGCCGGCGTTCTAACCAATCTGAACTACGCCCCCGGGTTTATCAGTTCAAAGTTCAAGGTTCAAGGTTAATTACCCCAAAATTTCTTTAGGTATGGGTTTCAAAGTTCACCGTTGAAGATTAAAAGTGATTTGAGCCTAAGCTGTTGACTTTGAACTTTGAACCTTGAACTATCTTTATTAATGCGCCTGCAGCGTCGGCGGTCTCTCCTCTTCCGGCACATAGGAAGGCTCGGTGGTGACCACGGGCGGGGTTTCCTCCTGGTCGAACAGCCGTTCCGGATCCTCCAGTGACAGAGCCACCTTTAAGACATCATCCATATGGTCCACGGGCACCAGTTCCACCACTTTGAGGATGCGGGCCGGGATTTCCTTGATGTCCTTTTCATTTTCCCGGGGAATGATCACCGTTTTGATCTGATGCCGGTGCGCCGCGATGATCTTCTCTTTCAGGCCGCCGATGGGCAGTACCCGGCCCCGCAGGGTGATTTCGCCGGTCATGGCCACATCCCGTTTGACCGCAATCTTGGTCAGGGCCGAGATGATGCTGGTGCCGATGGTGATGCCCGCGGAAGGTCCATCCTTGGGAATGGCGCCTTCAGGTACGTGCACGTGAATGTCGGCCTGGCGGTAAAATTCCTTCGGCAAACCCAGGGACTCGGCCTTGGAGCGCACATAGGACAGGGCGGCCTGGGCCGACTCCTGCATAACTTCGCCCAGCTTGCCGGTAATAAACAGCTTGCCTCTACCGGGGACCACCACCACTTCGGTCTGGAGCAGTTCGCCCCCGAACTCGGTCCAGGCCAGGCCGTTGGTGAGACCTATTTCGTCCTTTTCTTCGGTGCGGCCGTAGCGATACTTGGGCACTCCCAGGTACTTGGCGATGGACTGACTGCTGACATTGACCTTGTGGTCCTTGCCTTTTTGCGCCACTTCCCGGGCCACCTTGCGGCAGACCGAGGCCAGTTCGCGCTCCAGGTTCCGGACCCCCGCCTCCCGGGTATAGAGGCGGATGATGGTGAGAACCGCGTTTTCCGAAAACTGGATGTTCTCCAGGGTCAAGCCGTTGGCCGGGGCCTGTTTGGGAATGAGAAACTGTTCCGCGATCTGGAGCTTTTCCACTTCGGTGTAGCCCGGCAGCCGGATGATCTCCATGCGGTCCTGCAAGGGCAGGGGGATGGAAAACAGGTTGTTGGCCGTGGTGATGAACATGACCTCCGACAGGTCGTAATCGCAGTCCAGATAGTGGTCGTTGAAGGCGAAATTCTGCTCCGGGTCCAGCACCTCCAACAGGGCCGCGGAGGGGTCGCCCCTGAAATCCGTGCTCATTTTGTCCACTTCGTCCAGGCAAAAGACCGGGTTGTTGGTCTTGGCCTTTCTGAGGGACTGGAGGATTTTTCCGGGCAGGGCGCCGATATAGGTGCGCCGGTGGCCGCGGATTTCAGCCTCGTCCCGCACGCCGCCCAGGGACAGGCGCACGAAGTTGCGTCCCAGGGACCGGGCCACGGATTTGGCCAGGGAGGTTTTGCCCACGCCCGGCGGGCCCACCAGACAGAGGATGGGGCCTTTCATCTTTTTCACCAGGCTCTGGACGGCCAGATACTCGAGGATCCGCTCCTTGGGCTTTTCCAGGCCGTAATGGTCTTCTTCCAGGATGCGTTCGGCCTCGCCGATGTCATGGTTGTCCTTGGTTTTGTCATTCCAGGGGAGTGACAGGAGCCAGTCGATGTAATTCCTGGAAACCGTGGCCTCGGCGCTCATGGGGCTCATGAGCTTGAGCTTTTTGATTTCGTGCTTCACCTTGTTGGCGGCCTCGGTGCTCAGGCGCTTTTTGCGCAGGCGCCGCTCCAGGTCCTGGATTTCCCCTTTGAGGTCCTCCTTGTCGCCCATTTCCTTCTGGATGGCCCGCATCTGCTCGTTGAGGTAGTACTCCCGCTGGGTCTTCTCCATCTGCTTTTTGACCCGGTTTTTGATGCGGTTTTCAATGGAGAGGACCTCGTTCTCCTGGTTGATCAGAGCCAGGACCGTCTCCAGGCGCTTGACCGGTTCCAGGGTTTCCAGCAGCCTTTGCTTGTCGTCGCTTTTGATGGCCAGATGCCCGGCGATGGTATCGGCCAGGCGAGAGGGTTCGTCGATGGTGGCCACCGTCTGGAAGGCCTCCTGGGACACCTTTTTGTTGAGCTTGGTGTAGGTTTCGAAGGAACCCACCACGGACCGGCGCAGGGCCTCGAGTTCGGGAGTGGGCTCCCAGATTTCCAGGAGTTCTTCCACTTCCACCTGGAAAAAATAGGGGTTGGCCAGATACTGGAGGATCTTGGCGCGAAACTTTCCCTCCACCAGAACCTTGACGGTGCCGTCCGGCAGTCTCAGCATCTGCAGGATGGTGGCCAGGGTCCCCACCCGGTGGATCTCCGCCTCCTTGGGCTCGTCCCGGCGGGCGTCTTTCTGGGTGCACAGCAGGACGTATTTTTCCTGCCCCATGGCGTGTTCCAGGGCCGCAATGGATTTTTCCCGGCCGATGAACAACGGCACCACCATGGTGGGAAAGACGACAATATCCCGTAAGGGTAAAAGCGGGACCATATGAGTTCTCCGTTCCCCTTCTTCTGCACCTTTGCCACGGTTCAGGCGAAAGATCATTTTTCCACCACCTTACCGGGCTTCTCCCAGGCAGGTTCCTCAGTCACCTCAGTCACCCCGTAAGTAAAGATGGGCGCGGCGTGTTTCAGGATAAAATCTCCGTTGATGAGACACTCCTGCACATTCTTCAAGGAGGGAATCTCGTACAATAGTTCCAGCATGGCGCCCTCGAGAATGGCCCTGAGTCCCCGGGCTCCGGATTTGCGCTTCAAGGCCTCCTGGGCCACGGCCAACAGAGCGTCCTCGGAGAATTTCAAGCTCACCCGGTCCATTTCCACCAGTTTTTGGAATTGCTTGATCAGGGCGTTTCTGGGCTCGGTAAGGATCTTGATCAGGGCATTTTCATCCAGCTCATCCAGGGTGGCGATGACCGGCAGGCGCCCGACAAATTCGGGAATGAGCCCGAACTTCAACAGATCCTGGGGCTGCACCTGGGCCAGAATTTCGCCCAGGGGCAGATCTTTTTTGCTTTTGATATCCGCCGCGAAGCCCAGGGATTTTTGGCCGATGCGGGCTCCGATGATGTCGTCCAGCCCGTTGAACGCGCCCCCGCAGATGAACAGGATGTTGGTGGTATCCACCTTGATGAACTCCTGCTGGGGATGTTTGCGGCCCCCTTTGGGAGGGACCGAGGCCATGGTGCCTTCGATGATTTTCAGCAGGGCCTGTTGCACTCCCTCGCCGGAGACATCCCGGGTAATGGAGGGGCTGTCGTTTTTGCGGGCGATCTTGTCCACTTCGTCGATGTAGACGATGCCGCGACAGGCCTTGTCCACGTCGTAGTCCGCCACCTGGAGGAGGTTGAGGATGATGTTTTCCACGTCCTCGCCCACGTAGCCCGCTTCGGTCAGGGTGGTGGCATCGGCGATGGTGAACGGCACGTTCAGAATGCGGGCCAGGGTCTGGGCCAGCAAGGTTTTGCCCGAACCGGTGGGGCCGACCAGCAAAATATTGCTCTTTTGCAGTTCCACCCCGTCCAGGTCCACCCGAGTGCCGATGCGCTTATAGTGGTTGTAGACCGCCACGGACAGGATCATTTTGGCCCGTTCCTGGCCGATGACGTATTCGTCGATTTGCTTTTTGATGGCCGAGGGCTCCGGTATGGACAACCGGGTCTGTTTGGCCTCTTCCTTTTCGTATTCTTCGGCAATGATGTCGTTACAGAGTTCGATGCACTCATCGCAGATGTAGACGCCGGGACCGGCGATGAGCTTTTTGACCTCGCTTTGGCTTTTGCCGCAAAACGAGCACAAAAGATCGGTACTCTTGTCAGCACCGCGCTTACTCATAAAGGTTTGCCTCCCCAAGCCCGCCGGGGTGATTTTCCCGCAGGCCTGGCTTTGTTTGAACGGGTTTCGTTATTATATCGGCACCGGGCCTGAGTTCCATAACCCGGTGGTCAGCATTGATTCAGGATTGCTTATACCGGCTGGGCCATGGCCCGGTGAGTGATGACCTGGTCCACCAGACCGTATTCCCGGGCTTCGTTTCCGGACATATAATAGTCCCGGTCGGTGTCCACTCTGATCCGTTCCAGCGGCTGGCCGGTATGGCTGGCCAAAATTTGGTTTAACTCTTCCCGGAGGCGCAGGATCTCGCGAGCCTGGATGTCCACGTCGCTGGCCTGCCCGGTAAAGCTCCCCATAACCTGGTGAATGAGAATCCGGGAATGAGGCAGGGCATAGCGCTTGCCCTTTTCCCCGGCTCCCAGCAGCAAGGCGCCCATGCTGGCGGCCTGGCCCATGCAGTAGGTGGCCACCGGGCTCCGGATGTATTGCATGGTGTCATAAATGGCCAGGCCGGCGGTGACCAAGCCTCCGGGAGAGTTGACGTAAAAGTGAATTTCCTTTTCCGAATCCTCCGCTTCCAGGAACAGCATCTGCGCGATGACCAGATTGGCGATCTCGTCGGTGACGCTGGTGCCCAGAAAGATGATGCGGTCTTTCAGCAGCCGTGAATAAATATCATAGGCGCGTTCGCCCCGGCTGCTCTGCTCTACGACAATAGGTATCAACATATTAGGCGGTCTCCTGATCCGGGGAGTCGGCCGGGGGCACCAGGTCGGCGGCGTCGATAACACGCTGCATGACCTTCTCGTCCCGGAGCTGGGTCTTCAAGCTCCCCATCAGGTTATTCTCCTCGTAAAATTTGCGTACTTGCGGGGTGGTGCTGCCGCTTCTCTCGGCGATGCGGGCCAGTCCCTCTTGCAGTTCGTCTTCGCTCAAGGTCACCTCTTCTTGGGCGGCGATCTTGTCGAAGATGAGGCGGACCCGGACCCGCCGCTCCGCCTTGGGCTTCACCCGTTCCAGCATCCCCTCCAGGTCCAGGCCTTCGATATTCAAGCCATGGCTTTGCATGAACTGAATTTGTTCCCGGACAAGATTTTCCTGTTCCTGGCGGACGAGAGCAGGCGGGACTTCAAAGGCATGGTTGGCAATGAGCTGATCCAGCGCCTGTTCCTCCAACCTCCCTTGACGCTCCCTCTCCCTGACTTTAATAATATCCTCTCGCACGGCCTGACGCAAGTCGGCCGCGGTTTGAAAGTCACCGCCCAGGCTCTGGGCAAAGGCGTCGTCCAATTCGGGGACGGCCTGGGCTTTGATTTCATGCACCTTGACTTCGAAGTCGATGACCTTGCCGGCCAACAGGGGGTTGAAGAAGGCCGGGGGCAGCTCCACCGAGAAGCGGGCTTTCGACCCGGGCTTGAGGCCGAGGAGCTGCCGCTCGAAATCCAGGTTGAACTTGTCCGCGCCCACTTCCATGTAGGTGTTATCCGCCCGGCCCTCGGGGAGGGCTTCGCCGGCAAAATAGCCCTGGTAATCCAGGACCACAAAATCCCCTTCCTGGACGCCCCGGTCCTCCTGGATGGGCTCGAGCATGGCGTTGCTCTGGCGGATTTCCTCGAGGCGGGCCTCCACCTGCTCCTCGGTGACTTCCGCGCCCGGGTCCTCCAGGGTCAGGCCCAGGTAATTGTCCGCTTCAAACTCGGGGGGTATTTCCACTTCCACCTGGTAGCGGAAATCCTCGCCGTCGATCACCGGCGGCAGAGGCTCGGGCCAGTTAAAGCCCACGGCCTCGAGGGACGTATCCCGCAGGGCTTCCCCCAGGGAGCGGCGCACCAGCAGGTCCGAGACTTCCTCCTGCACCTGCTTTTTGTAATACATTTCCAGGACCGAGCGGGGCACTTTTCCCGGACGGAAGCCCTTGATTTTGGCCCGCTTGCCCAGGTCCTTGTAGGCTCGGTTAATTTCCGCCGACACTTCGCCGGACGGCACCACAATTTGCAGTTTGCGCTTGATGTCGCTAAGATTTTCCACGTGCACGTTGTTGTTAAGTTCCATAATGGCCGATTTTGGTCTGACTTGTCCTTTCTTAAAAGATGAGAAGCGGATTACAGGGTGCGAGAGGGGGGACTCGAACCCCCACGGTTAGCCCGCTGGATCCTAAGTCCAGTGCGTCTGCCGGATTCCGCCACTCTCGCCAAATTTAGTATTAATGTAATGTAATAAGTCTCTTAGGGCAAGTCAAGGTAAAGAGTGGCGAGGACGAGCCAAATTGTCCCTCAACCGTTGTGCCCCGGAAAAAAGAGTGTTATTTTTTCAAGGGTAGCATGAAAACCCCCTGTCTGACTTGGGAGATGAATATCTGCGGAGGAAAAGAGTGACAGCTGTGAACGAAAAAAATGAATTCGACTTGATGCGCGAACGTCTGACCGTGTCGCCCCGGCTGGTCTGGGACCACGTGGACGAAGCCGAGCGCCGGGCCATCATGGATTATGCCGAGCGCTATAAAAACTTTCTGGACCTGGCCAAAACCGAGCGGGAAGCGGTGAAAGTGATTGAAAGCCGGGCCCGGGACCGGGGCTTTGTGCCCCTTCAGGGGTCGCCCGCGGGCCGCCCCTGGCTCTACAACTACAAGGGCAAGACCATCGCGCTGGGGGTGCCGGGCCGCCGGCCGCTCACCGAGGGGCTGCGGATCATCGGCGCGCACATCGACTCGCCCCGCCTGGACCTGAAGCAGCACCCCCTGTACGAGGACACCGACCTGGTGTTTTTGAAGACCCATTATTACGGGGGCATCAAAAAATACCAGTGGCTGGCCCGGCCCCTGGCCCTGCACGGCGTGGTCCTCAAGGCCGACGGTACCACCGTGGAGTTTCAGGTGGGGGAGGACGCGGCGGACCCCGTGTTTACGGTCCTGGATCTGCTGCCGCACCTGGCCCGCAAGGTGCAGATGGACAAAAAGGTCACCGAAGCCTTTGAGGGCGAAAAGCTCAACGTGCTGGTGGGGTCGCTGCCCATCGGCGACAAGGACACCAAAGAACGGTTCAAGCTCTCTTTGCTGAAATTTTTCGAGGACACTTTCGGCCTCACCGAAGAGGACCTGATTTCCGCGGAGCTCGAGGTCGTGCCCGCGGGGCCGGCGAGGGACGTGGGCTGGGACCGCTCCATGGTGGCGGCCTACGGCCACGACGACCGCTCCTGCGCCTACCCGGAGGCCATCCTGGACCTCCAGGACCCGGAGTACGCCTGCGTGGCGCTGTTCTACGACAAGGAGGAAGTAGGGAGCGACGGCAACACCTCGGCCAAAAGCTGCATCCTGGAAGACATGGTGGAGCTGTTCCTGGAGCGGGAAGGCGGCAGCCCCCAGGCCCGGCGCCGGGTGCTGATGAACTCCCATGCCATCTCCGGCGACGTC
>CAZLRL010000140.1:0-7382 GCA_964561645.1 uncultured Desulfobacterales bacterium | reverse complement strand
AGGGCGGACACCTGGGTCCGCCCCTACAAGACTCGGGGAATTGGTGGGGCGGTGCCCTACCCTACATTTTCAGCTTGAAGGGGAGGCACAGGGTGTCCACCCTGTGCAACACAGGCAAGATGCCTGTGCTCCCGGGAAAAAAGGGCTTTAAAGGAGAGCTCCAGGAGCGATCTCCCCGGCCCCTCCCCTCGAATTTGTTCTTGACCTGGACTATCCTTGGCCCTGGCTCTTAAAGAACATGATGGCCAGGGGCGGCAGGGTCAGGTTCAGGGATTGCAGGTGGCCGTGATAGGGGAGGGGGGAGGTCTCCAGGCCGCCGAAATTGCCCTGGCCGCTGCCGCCATAGAGGGGTGCGTCGCTGTTGAGCAGCTCCTGCCAGAAGCCTTCCCGGGGTGTGCCCAGGCGATAATTGCTGTGGACCACCGGCGTGAAGTTGGCCACCACCAGGATGAGGTCGTCGGTGTTTTGACCCCGGCGGAGAAAACTGACCACACTGTGGTCCACGTCAGTACAGTCGACCCACTGGAAGCCGGCCGAATCGAAGTCCGTTTCGAACAGGGCCGGTTCCTCGCGGTAGATCCGGTTCAGGTCCCCCACCCAGCGCTTCACCCCGTCGTGGGGCGGGTATTCCAGCAGGCTCCAGTCCAGGCCTTTCTCGTAGTACCATTCGTCCCACTGGCCGAATTCGCCCCCCATGAACATGAGCTTCTTGCCGGGCTGAGCAAACATATAACCGAATAACAGGCGCAGATTGGAAAATTTCTGCCAATCATCCCCGGGCATTTTCCGCAGCAAAGAACCCTTGCCGAACACCACTTCGTCGTGGGACAGGGGCAGCACGAAATTTTCCTGCCAGGCGTAGAGCATGCGGAAAGTCAATTCGTTGTGGTGATATTTGCGGAAAATGGGGTCATTGGACATGTATTTCAGGGTGTCATGCATCCAGCCCATGTCCCACTTGAGGCCGAAGCCCAGCCCGCCGACGTAGATGGGGCGGGAAACCATGGGCCAGGCGGTGGATTCCTCCGCGGTGGTTTGCACGTCGGGATAGTTGCCATAGACTTCCTGGTTGAACTGGCGCAAAAAATCGATGGCCTCCAGATTTTCATTGCCGCCGTACGGATTGGGGATCCATTCCCCCTCTTCGCGGGAATAATCCAGATAAAGCATGGAGGCCACCGCGTCCAGGCGCAGGCCGTCGATGTGGTAGCGGTCCAGCCAGAACAGGGCGCTGCTGAGGAGAAAATTTCGCACCTCGTTGCGACCGTAGTTAAAAATTTTGCTTTTCCAATCGGGATGAAAGCCCTTGCGGGGGTCGGAATGCTCGAACAGGTGGGTGCCGTCGAAAAAGCCGGGGCCGTGTTCATCCGCGGGAAAGTGGGAGGGCACCCAGTCCAGGATGACGCCGATGTCGTGCTGATGAAGGACGTCCACGAAATACATGAAGTCCTGGGGATTGCCGAAACGGGAGGTGGGCGCGAAGTAACCGGTGGTCTGATAGCCCCAGGAGCCGTAGAAGGGGTGCTCGGTTATGGGCAGCAGCTCCACGTGGGTGAAGCCCATGTTTTTGACGTAGTCGGCCAGCTTTTCCGCCAGCTCCCGGTAGGTCAAGAACCGGTTGTCCTCCGTGCGCATCCAGGAGCCCAGGTGCACCTCGTAGATGGACAGGGGCGCGTTCAAGGCGTTGTGGGCCTGCCGCTTGGCCATCCATTCCTGGTCGCTCCAGTCATAGTTCAGGTCCCAGACGATGGACGCGGTGAGGGGCGGGACTTCAAAATAATAGCCGAAGACATCGGTTTTATCGACCTTGTACATCAGGTAGCGGGAATGAATATGATATTTGTACACCGCGCCGGGTCCCACCCCCGGAATAAAGCCCTCCCAGATCCCCGATTGGCCCCGGGCCGCCAGCGCATGGGCGGTTTTGTCCCAGGCGTTGAAGTCGCCGATCACCAAAACTTTTTCGGCATCAGGCGCCCAGACCGCGAAGTAGGTACCCTGGGTGTCGTCCACGGTCATGGGATGGGCCCCTAACTTGAGATAAAGTCGGTAATGATTGCCGGCGTTGAAAAGATAAAGATCGTCATCGCTGAGCAAAGAAACGTCGTAGCGCACCGTCTGTGTCATGATGTTCCTTTCTTGGGACCGCTTGGTCAGGCGGCGGCCTGGAAGAGTTCAAGGTTCAAGGTTCAAAGTTCAAAGTCGTAGGGTGCGTCTTGCGCGCCACAGATTGCTGCGTGTAGGGTGCGCTCTGCGCACCAATATGGCGGGCGGGACGCCCGCCCTACGGGCCTTATCATACCTTGGTGAGAGACAACCACTCAGGAGCCGAAGGCTCTGAAAAGTTTAAAGCTAATAGCCAAAATTGGTGCGTGAAGCGCATTCTACATAAATTCGGAGCCCCGTGCCCAGATAAGGCTCAGACCATAATTATTTTTCGTTTATCTTATTAGTTTCCTAATAATTTTTCCGAAAACTGAAAACCGAAAACCGAAAACGTTTTATGGGCCGTTTCACCCTGCCGGGGCCAAACTTTCCAGAAGCTGGTGGATGCCGCGCAGGGGGAGCTTCACCCAATCCGGCCGGTTGTTCAGTTCGTAGCCCAGCTCATAGACCGCTTTTTCGAGGATCAGGGCGTCCAGCAACACCTCCAGCTCTTCTTGCCCGGACGGCAAAAAGGTGCCCTGGCGGGCCAGGTCCAGGTATTCCTTGAGGTAAGTGGCCGACACCCACACCTGCCAGAAATCGGCCCAGCGCTCCAGGCAGGCCAGATCCTCCGGTCGGGTGGCCTGGGTCAGAATGGGATGGTTGGCCGCGTAATGAAAAGACCGCAGCATGCCCGCCACGTCCCGGAGCGCAGCCCGTTTGAGACGCCGTTCGGTCAGGGACCGGGCCGGTTCGCCCTCGAAGTCAATAATAATGAAGTCCTTGCCGGTGTGGAGCACCTGGCCCAGATGAAAATCGCCATGCACCCTGATGCGCATGGCGGAGATTTTTCTTTCCAACACCGCGTGAAAGAGCCCAAAAACTTCCGCCTGCCGGTCTAAAAGCGCCGCGGCTTCCTTTTGCACCTCGGTGGACAAATATTTCAGACGGGAATGCAGGAGTTGGAAGGTCCGGGAAGTAAGGTTCCGCATGGACTGGTAAATGGAGCGCTGATACAGGCCGGTAAAGGGCTCGGGAGCAAAATTGGGGTCCTCGGAGCGGGAGGCCAGGGCCAGGTGCATCTCCGCGGTGCGCTCCCCCAGCAGACGGGCGGACTCCAGATAGGTGCCGATCAATTCTTCGGCCAGGGGCGGCAGCTCTTCCCGGGCCAGGACCGTCCAGGCTCTGCCGACCTCGGGTTCCGGACAACTGTCCACATCCCGGGCCAGGGCGATTTCATAAAAATGACTGATTACGTCCAGGGTGTATTTCCAGGCATCCCCCTGGTTGGGGACATAGCCGTGTAAAATCCCCAGGGTGGCGGGTTCCTGGCGGTTGCGGCGGTACTCCAGGGCTCCGGCTACCGGCGGGTTGTGCACAAAAGCGGTTTTTTCCGTGAGATAACGGCCGATTTCCAGGTCCAGATTGATCCCTTCCTCGACTTTGCGCAGCAGCTTCAGGATGAACAAGTCACCAAAATTGATAGAGGTATTGCTTTGTTCCGCCTTCATGATGGCCGAGTGCATGGAAGGTTTACCGAGCTTCTGAATATGGCGGAAAGCCCGGGTGGGAATCATCCATAGCTCCCCGCTCTGTCCCTTAAAATGGCGCCGGCGGCTGACACTGTCCAGGAGGGCCTGGCGGAAGCCGGCCTCCCAGATAGCCTCGTAGAGCAGACCCTCCCCCTGGCGGGAGCGCAGATGGGCCACCAAAGATTGGGGCGCCTCGGTCTGGATTCGGGCCGCCTCATCCCCAAAGGCCGCGGCCAGGGGCAGCACATAGATTTCAGGCTCGCCTTCCAGGTATCCCACCCGGACCATGGAAAAGTAGGCGGTGGATTGGTCGAAGGCGAAAGGCAGAACTTCCACCACGGAGGCGTCCTTGATCTGGCGGGCCTTGCCCCCGAACCAGCGGCAGTGGGTGAGATACTGGGGCAGCAGGTTTCCCAGAATGGTCCGGTCTTTGCCCAAAAACAGGTTTTCCACCGGTCCGGGCAGGGTGGCCGAAGGGATGAGGGCTTCGGGCGGCAGGGCCTGGACTTCGGCGGGCGGCGGTTCCTCCAGGGAAAACACGTAGACGGAATGGGGGCCCAGGGTGATGAAGTAAGGCAGATCGCCGATGGACGGGAAGGGATTGCGGGAAATGAGCTCTTTGGGCGTCATCCCCTTATAGCTGGACATGTCCAATTCCACGTACTGCACGAACCGGGAAAGGTTGATGATGATCAACAGGCGCTCTTCTTCGTACTGGCGCATGAAGACCAGGACCTTGTTGTTTTCCGGATACAGGAACTCCAGCGTCCCCCGGCTCAGAGCCTTGTAGCGCTTCCGCAGGGCTATGAGCCGCTTCATCACCCACAGCAGCGAAGTGGGATTGTTCTGGTGGGCTTCGACATTGACGGCTTCATAATGATATTCGGGGTCGGTGATGACCGGCAGGTAGAGCTTCTGGGGGTTGGCCCGGGAAAAGCCGGCGTTGCGGTCGGCGCTCCATTGCATGGGGGTGCGCACTCCGTCCCGGTCGCCCAGGTAGAAGTTGTCGCCCATGCCGATTTCGTCGCCGTAATACAGGACCGGGGTGCCGGGCAGGGTAAAGAGCAGGGTCTTCATGAGCTCGATGCGGCGGCGGTGGTTGACCAGGAGGGGCGCCAGGCGGCGGCGGATGCCCAGATTGATGCGGGCCTGGGGGTCCTTGGAATAGACCCGGTACATGTAATCCCGTTCTTCGTCGGTGACCATCTCCAGGGTCAGTTCGTCGTGATTGCGCAAAAATAGGGCCCACTGGCAGTTGTCCGGGATTTTGGGGGTTTGCTGCAAAATGTCGATGACGGGGAAGCGGTCCTCCATGCGCAGGGCCATGAACATGCGGGGCATGAGGGGGAAGTGGAAGGCCATGTGGCATTCGTCGCCGTCGCCGAAATACTCCGCGGCATCCTCCGGCCACTGATTGGCCTCGGCCAGGAACATGCGGTTGCTGTACTTCTGGTCCACATGCATCCGCAATTCTTTCAGAAAGACGTGGGTTTCAGGGAGATTTTCGCAGTTGGTCCCTTCCCGCTCATAGAGGTAGGGCACCGCGTCCAGCCGCAGGCCGTCCACCCCCAGGCTGAGCCAGAAATTCATGGCCCGCAAAATGGCCCGGCGGACGTCGGCGCTGTCGAAATTCAGATCGGGCTGGTGGGCGTAAAAGCGGTGCCAGTAGTAGGCCCGGGCTAACGGGTCCCAGGCCCAGTTGGAGGATTCGAAGTCCTGGAAGATGATGCGGGTCTCCCGATACTTGTCCGGGTTGTCGCTCCAGACGTAATAATTGCGGTGGCGGCTCCCGGGCGCGGCCCGGCGGGCCCGCTGGAACCAGGGATGCTGATCCGAGGTGTGGTTGATGACCAGCTCGGTGATGACCCTGAGACCCCGGTATTTGGCTTCCCGCAAAAAGGCCCGAAAATCCTTGAGGGTGCCGTAACTCGGATGAATATCGGTGTAGTCGGCGATGTCATAGCCGTCGTCCCGCAGCGGCGAGGGATAAAAGGGCAACAGCCAGATCGCGGTCACGCCCAGGTCCTGGAGGTAATCCAGCTTTTCCGTCAGTCCCCGGAAGTCGCCGATGCCGTCACCGTCGCTGTCATAAAAGGCGCGCACGTGGATTTCGTAGACAATGGCATCCTGGTACCAGAGGGCGTCGTCGGGGGTCAGGATAGTTTTCTTGTCGGTCATGGGTTATGGCTATAGGCTTTAAGCTTTAAGCTTTGGGCTAAGTAATAGACTTGCGCTGGGTGAGCTCTGCCCACCGAAACTCTCAGACACAGAAACCCTGTGCATGTCTTAATAGACTCTCACAATTAGGGGAAGATTTGGTGGCACAGGCGTCTCGCCTGTGCAGGCGCAGGCTAAAGCCTGCGGCTACACTTTTACGAGAGACTTTTTATTATTATTTTTAAAAGCTTATAGCTTATAGCTTATAGCTTAAAGCTTACAGCTATTAGCTATAAATAATAATCAAAATCCCGCTCGGTGCGGACCCGGCGGCGGACCCGAAAGACATGGGCCGGCACCACAAGAGGGTTCAATTCCACGTAATTTCTGGGGCCGTGCCACAAAAAGCGGGCGTCCCCCAGCAGGTCGTGAACCTGATAGGGCTGCAGGGGGTCCAGGCCCAGGTCCTCCAGGGGCAGCTCCAGCCAGCCTCCCTGGGTATGGTGGGGATTCAGGTTCACCACCACCAAAATTATGTTGGACAGGTCATCGGTATATTTACCATAACAGATTAACTGCTCGTTATCGATGGGGAAAAAGCGCAGGTGGCGGTCCTGCTGCAAGGCCGGATTTTCCCGCCGGACGCGGTTCACCCGGGCGATGAACTCCTTGAGGCTGCCCGGTTGGTCCAGGTCCCAGTATTTGACCTCGTATTTCTCCGAATCCAGGTATTCTTCGCTGCCCGGGTCCCGGGGCTCGTTGACGCCCAGCTCGAAGGGCGGGCCGTAAATACCGTAATTGGCCCCCAGGGTGGCGGCCAGCACCAGCCGGGACCGGAAGGCCGGCAGCCCGCCGAACTGCAGGTACTCCGTCAAGATATCCGGAGTATTGGGCCACAGACTGGCCCGGAAGTATTCCTTGACGCCGCTCTGGGTCAGCTCGGTGAAATACTGCATCAGCTCCCACTTAGTGTTGCGCCAGGCAAAATAGGTGTAGGATTGGCTGAAACCCAGCTTGGCCAGGCGGTACATCACCTTGGGCCGGGTGAAGGCCTCGGACAGAAAGATGGTTTCCGGATACGCGGCCTTGATTTCGCCGATGACCCACTCCCAGAAAGGAAAAGGCTTGGTGTGGGGGTTATCCACCCGGAAGATGCGCACCCCCTGATCGAGCCAGAAGAAAAAGACGCTTTTCAATTCCTGCCACAGGCTTTCCCAGTCCTCGGTCTCAAAGTCAAAGGGATAGATGTCTTCGTACTTCTTGGGGGGATTTTCGGCGTACTGCACGGTGTTGTCCGGGCGCCAGCGGAACCAGCGGGGGTGTTCCTTGACGTAGGGATGGTCCGGGGAAACCTGAAACGCGATGTCCAGCGCGATGTCGATGCCGTATTCTTGGGCCCGGGCCACCAGGCGGCGAAAATCCTCCAGGGTGCCCAACTCGGGGCGCACGGCCTTGTGTCCCCCCGCCTCGGCGCCGATGGCCCAGGGGCTGCCCACGTCCGCGGGGAGGGATTGAGGCGAATTGTTTGTGCCCTTGCGGTGGGTGTGG
>CAZLRL010000139.1:0-7416 GCA_964561645.1 uncultured Desulfobacterales bacterium | reverse complement strand
GCCTGAAGTGCGGATGTCGTTGAAAAAAATGGTCACTTCGGCTTCGGGGTTGTGCTCCAGGGCCAGCATGGCCTGCTTGATGGCCGCGGTGCAGCAATAGCCGGAGCAATAAGGCAGGAAGCGCTGGTCCCGGGAGCCGACGCACTGGATGAAGGCCAGGCGCTGCACCGGTTGGCCGGCCGGGGTCTGGAGATACCCCTGGGTCGGCCCGGTGGCGCACACCAGGCGCTCGAACTCCAGGTTGGTGAGGACCCCGGGGAGACGGCCGTAGCCGTATTCACTGCGGATGGCCGGATCAAAGGGGCGGGCCCCGGTGGCCAGCACCACCGCGCCCACCTCGAGGCGGCGCTCCTCCGGCTGACAATAAAGGTCAATGGCGCTGTGTTCGCAGGCCTCCAGGCACATCTGACAGTCGATACAAAATTCCTTTTCGATGGTGGCCACCAGCGGCACGGCCTGGGCGAAAATAATCCGGATGCACTTGCGGGACATGAGGCCCAGGTTCCAGCGGCTGGGCACGATGACCGGGCAGACCCGGGCGCAGTTGCCGCAGCCCACACATTTGCTCATGTCCACGTAGCGGGGCTTCAAGGTCACATCCACCGCGAAGCGCCCGGCCCGGCCGGCAATGCCCCTCACTTCCGCATAGGTGAGGAGCTCAATCAGGGGGTGGGCCGCGGCTTCCACCAGCTTGGGGCCCAGGATGCAGATGGAACAATCCAGAGTGGGAAAGGTTTTGTCCAACTGGGCCATGGTGCCGCCGATGGATAAGGAGGACTCCACCAGAAAGACCTTGAGCCCGGCGTTGGCCAGGTCCAGCGCGGCCTGACAGCCTCCCACACCGCCGCCCACCACCACGACCTGTCGATGAGGGGGTGTATCTTCTGGAGCAAGGGTAGATTCCTTCTGGGCCATGAGCAGCGCGGCCACGGCGCTTTCCAGATTGTCTATCCCGAGCAGATCAACCAGGGGCAGGGTTTCTGCGCCGGCCAGGCGCTGACAGATTGGCCGGGCCGGTGCACACGCGGCCACCAGCCACTGGTTGGGATCGGCTTGGAGGCTCGGTCCGGACTCTTGCAACCCCGCGGGGGTGCACAGGGGCGGCGACACCTGGACCGTGAGCCCCGCCTGAGACAGGCGCCGGGCCAGTTCATCGACCCCGAACTTGAGGTCCGGGCAGGCGCATAAAAGTATGTGGGATCGGGGCATTAGAAGTAACGAATAATCTTCTTTTGATATCTGTAGCCGCAGGCTTTAGCCTGCGCTCATTTGCGTAGATTTTCGCAAGCTCAAGCTTGCGGCTACATTTTTTAAGTTTTTTTCTGGTTCCTGGAAATTTTCCAGGTTTGCCATCGGTGGGCGGTGCCCACCCTACATTTTCTTCCCCTGACCGCTCACCTCTTTGATCGGTTCATCGCCTTCCAGAGCCGCGGCCATCTCGGTGATGACCTGCTGGAAGGCCCGCCCCTCGGTGGATGAAATCCACTCCAGGCGCAGGCGGGCGGGGTCGATGTCTTTTTTGGCCAGTTTGGGCCACAGCTTTTCCAGCCGCTCCTGGGCCCGGAGATTTCCCGAGATGTAATGACAATCCCCCGGAGGATGGCACCCGGAAACCAGCACTTGCCCCGCACCCTGCTTGAAGGCATGCAGGATAAACTTGGGGTGCAGCCGACCGGCGCACATGGTGCGGACAATGCGGACCTGGGGGGGATAGGCCAGCCGCGATACCCCGGCGAAATCTGCGCCCGCATAAGAGCACCAGTTACAACAGAAGGCCAGGATTTTCTGTTCCGGCGCCACTGCCAGGGCCTCGTCGATCTGGGCCATAATCATGTCGTCGGTAAATCCCGCCGGGATGACTGCGCCGGTGGGACAGGCCCCGGCGCAGACCCCGCAGCCCTTGCAGGCCGCGGTGATCACTTGGGCCTTTTGTTTTTTGCCTTCCCCGACCATTTCCATGGCCTGGAAGGGGCAGGCCGCGGCGCATTCCCCGCAGCCCACGCAGATGTCCTCGTTGACCGCGGCCACCAGGCCGTCCAGGGTGATGGTCTCATGGGCAAAAAGCGCCAGCACCTTGGCCGCGGCGCCGCTGCCCGCGGTCAGGGATTCGGCCAGGTCCTTGGGACCCTGGCAGGCCCCGGCCAGGAAAATGCCGTCCAGCACCGTCTCCAGGGGCTTGAGCTTGATGTGGGCCTCCAGAAAAAACCCGTCGGGTCCCACCGGCAGCTTCAAGACTTCTTTAAGGGGGGCGCCGTTGCCGGCGACCATGCCCACGGCCAGAACCGCCAGGTCCACCCGGTCTTCGCTGGGCGCCTGAAAAATCTCGTCAAAGGCGTGAATGACTACCCCGCCCTCCGGCGCGGCTTTGATTTCCTGCACATCTCCCCGCAAAAACAGGATTCCCGCGTCCCGAACCCGGTTATAGAGATCCTCCCATTCCTTTTTGGTGGTGCGGATGTCCCGGTAATAGATGCGGATGCGGGCCTCGGGGAGGATTTTTCGTAACTCCAGGGCCTGCTTCAACGCGGTGGGGCAGCACACCCGGGAACAGTAGCGGTTGCCCTCCTCCTCCCGGGAGCCGACACAGAGGACGAAGGCCACGTCCCGGGGTTCCGTCTCCATCCCGGGGAGCATAATACTCCCCTGAGTAGGACCGTCGGAGGACAACAGGCGCTCCAGGGCCACGGTGGTAATGACCCCCGGTACGTCAGCCCAGGGCTCATAGCGGCTGCCCGCCGGGTCAAAGGGCGAAAAGCCCGTGGCCACCACCATGCTGCCCACGGTCAGGCGGTGCTCCTCTTCCCCTTCCTCCAGGTTGATGGCCTCCTGGGGGCAGGCCGGCACGCAGTCGCCGCAGCGGGTGCAGTGCTCCGGGTCCACCACGTAGCGGCCCGGAAAGGCCTGGGGGGCCGGCAGATAGATGGCCGGCCGGGTCCCCAGGCCCTCGGGGCCGGGAACCTCCACGGGACAGACCTCGGCGCAGCGGCCGCAGCGGTCGCAGGCCTCGCTCACCAGAGCGCGCTTCTGGCGCACGGTGACCTCATATTCCCCCAGGTGGCCGCTCACCTGGGTGACTGCGCTCCGGGTGAGCACCCGGATGCCGGGGTGCAGGGCCACCGCGGCCATCAGGGGGTTGATCAGGGCCAGGGCGCTCTCCCCCCGGGGAAAGGTGTGGTGCAGCCGGTTGGCAAACCCTCCCAGCATCGGCTGCCGTTCCACCAGGGTGACGGGAAAGCCGACGTTGGCAATGTCCAGCGCGGCCCGCAGCCCCGCCGGGCCCCCGCCGATGACCAGGGCGTGCCGGGTCAGGGGCACCAGGCGCTCCTCGAGGGGCATGGCCAGGCGCGCCTTGGCCAGACCCATGCGGATGAGTTCCAGGGCTTTTTCCTGGGCCGCGTCCGGCTCCCCGGCGTGCACCCAGGTGCACTGCTCCCTGATGTTGACTATTTCCAGGAGATAGGGGTTCAATCCCGCTTCCACCAGCAAGCGGCGGAAGGTGACCTCGTGGAGCTTGGGCGAGCAGGCCGCGATAACCACCCGGTTGAGATCAAAGTGCTTAATGTCTTTTAGAATTTCGGCTTGCCCGGCCTCGGAACAGGTGTAGAGATGGTGGCGGCAGATGGCCACCTCGGGAAGCTCCTGGCCCTGGGTGACAAGAGCTTCCGGACTGATGACCCCGGCAATGTTGAGGCCGCAGTGACAGATGTACAAGCCGATGCGGGTTTCTTCGACCATTAAGGTTTACCAAGATATTTTATAGTAATTATTATTCACTCAGAAAAAAATCAGTATCAATCTTTTTAATTGCGTATAAATTGGTGGTTGTAACACCAATATCATATTCAAACATCAGAGTTACAAGATCTTCACCATCTATCAGTATGATTTTATTGTCAATAAGAGAAGCATAATCTATGGCGTCTTTGGAAAAAGTTGCTGTCGTAATGAAAACACCTTTCTTTGCCCTCTGGCCCTGTAAAGCTCCTGCAAATCGTTGAATTTCTGGTCTGCCTATTACTCCGGTCCATCGCTTTGCCTGAATATAAATAGTATCTAATCCAAGCTTATCTTGTTTAATTATGCCGTCTATACCTCCATCGCCTTTCATACCTAAATGTTTTCCAGCATCAATACGTGAGCCTCCATAACCAATTTTCAATAGTACTTCTATTACAAGTCTTTCAAAAAAATCAGGAGAACATTCCTTAATTTTATCCAATATCTCAGAAATTACTTCATTCTTTATCATCTGATAATTATATTCCAAGTTTTCAAGTGGAGTTCTATTTTTAACTCGAACACTTTCTTTATGTATTTTTTCAGCCTTCGGACTAAGAAATTCTCGAAAGCCTGCAAATTGAGATAGAAATTTATTATTAATCTTTTCCGGCTTTTTGCTTAAAACATCTAAACCAAGATTTGTTATTTTATAAAATCCTCGTTTTGGAGATATTATAAATCCAGCTTTTTTTAAATAAGCTTTAGCCCATGCAATCCTATTTTTGAATATTGTTTGATTCCCACTAGGCAACAGTTCCTTTTTCTCTTCTTCGGTAAGCTCAAATGTTGAAGAAAGAGCATCAATCGTTTCTTGGGTAGATTTTTCTTTTTCATCTGATAAATGTTCCAGTAAAGGTAACATAATGGTCTGATAATCAGGGATTGGCACCTTCTTCACCTCCCTCTAATAACTTTGATCCGCCCCGGCTCTCCCTCCAGAGAGCCTCCTTTTTCTCAATCCTAACGCATCGTTTCCCGGGACAGCAGCCGGTTGACCGCCTCGACCCAGCCGTGGGAAAAGGCGCCCGGCTCGGCCACCACTTCCCGCCGTGTCAGGGTGATGGCCTCGTAGTCGCAAATGTTGTAACACACCCCGCAGTAGCTGCAGGTATCGGTTTTGCGGTAAACCCGCTCTCCTTCCCGGACGATGGCCTGGACGGGGCAGGCCTCGATGCACAGCATACAGTCCGGCGGGCATTTGCTGTCGTCGATGTCCAGCTCGCCGATGAACACGGGGTTCACCGTCAGGGCCTCCTGTTCGCAGACCGTTAGGCACTGGGTGCAGCGCAGGCACAGGTCGGGCTCAGGTTGGGTTTCCCGGCCTTTCGGGTCCAGAATGATGGCCTGGCGGGGACAGGCCTCCAGGCACTTGTGGCAATGCTTGGGGCATTCCGTCCGCAAGCCCCCCACCAGCTTCAGCTGCTGGCGGCACCAATGCTCCCGGCCCTCCTCGCCTTCGGGGCAGGGCTCGGTGCACTTCCCCTTGTCCATGCAGACCTTGGGGTAAAACGGCGCCAGCCCCTGATGGTCGACGAAAATAGTCTTGGGGACGCCGTTAACTTTCAGGGTCACCGCGCCGGTGGGGCAGAAGTGGGCGCAGATTTCGCAGAGCACGCACAGCCGCGGGTCAATGGTAATGTCCAGGCCGGCGTCGGTGGGGAAGACCCGGGTCGCGCCCCGGGGGCAGACCAGGGAGCAGACCTCGCATTTGAGGCAGGCCTCTTTGTCCAGACGCAGCTCTACCTGCTCCTGGTACATCTTTAGGCTCAGCTCAATGAGCTGCGGGGTTTCCCGTTTGCGGACTGAGGCTTGCAAAGAAATCCTTTAATGATCTAAAGAGCTTAAAGCATTCGTGTAGGGTGGGCTCTGCCCACCACTTCTATCAGGATCTTGGTTCAGGCTCAATTAGGCTGTAAAAATATAAGAAGTAATGGTCTCATGTTTTCAACCTATGCCAGCGCAGGCTGAAGCCTGCGGCTACATTTTTTAATCCTAATTTGCTGATAATTGCAAAAAAACAACAAACCTTCAGCTCTCGGCTTTCTTGACCGCCAACTGCTGGCGCACCCGCATGGCCTTGATCTTCAACTGGCGGCGGCGCAGATTGATTTTCACCTCCGGAAACTGCACCAGCAGATGGTCGAACTTGTCGCACTCGGCCAAATCCGGACAGAGGGAACAGTGTTCTAGGCCGCGGGCCACCGCGCAAGACCGGATGGGGCAAAGTTCCAGCCCCTTGCCGCCCTTGCAGCCCGGGCATTCCGTGTGCATGAGAAACCAATCCAGGCCGCGGCGGAATTCCTGGAAGCTGAAACCCTCTTCTTGCGGAAAGCAATGGACCCACCAGTTGGCCCGAAAGCTCTCCACATATTCCTTCAAGAGGGCCACGACCTTGAGGAACTCGGGATGGCCCAGTTGGCAGTCATCGCACAGACCGCAATAGCTCTCTCTCACCATGTTCTTCTTCTCCTTGGGAGGGTTTCAGCGCGGCCCGGATCTGGGCCAGCAACTCGCCGTCGGTAAACCGGCTCATGGAGATGGCCCCGGCCGGGCACTCCGCGGCGCAGACGCCGCAGCCCCGGCAGAGTTCCCCGCGAATTACGGGCGCGCCCGTTGCCTCCACCATAATGGCTCCAAACGGACAGGTTTTTACACAACTGAGACAATGCCGGCAATGTCCCGCCTGGATGAGGGCGCAAATTTCGCTTTGCTGCACGTCTTCCTGGAACAGGAGGGCGGCCGCCCGGATGGCCGCGGCCTGCGCCTGGCCCATGGCTTCGGCCATATTTTTGGGATAATGGGCCATACCGCACAGGAAGACCCCTTCCACCATGGTTTCCACGGGTTTGAGTTTTTGATGGGCTTCCAGGAAAAAGCCCCCGGTGGTGGTGGGCACCTTGAGTTGGCGGGCCACTTCGCTGCTGCCCGCGGCGGGCTCGATCCCGGTGCTCAGGACCAGAAAATCCGCCGGCATAGTTACCGTTTCTGCCAACAGTTCGTCCCAGACCCGCACGGTCAGGGGCCGCCGCCGGGACGCGGCGACTTCCGGAGGCCTTTGGGGGTCGTAGGGGATAAAAACCACGCCCCGCGCCTTGGCCTCCTGGTAAGCCAGCTCCCGAAAGCCAAAGGCCCGGATATCGCGGTACAGGATCACCACCTCCGCCAGGGGATAACGTTCTTTGAGCAGCAGGGCGTTTTTCAGGGCCTCGGTGCAGCACAGGCGGCTGCAATAGGGACGCTCGGGAGTTCGGGAGCCCACACATTGAATCATGACGATGCGGCGGGCCCGATCCAGGTCCGGGTCGCGGCTGCCGATCTTTTCTTCCAGCTCCAGTTGCGTCAGCACCCGGGGATCGGCGCCGTGGAGATAACTGTCCTGCGGACGGATTTCCCGCCCTCCGGTGGCCACCAGGACCACGCCATGGTCCAGGCGCCTTTCCAGGCGCTCTCCCTTGACCGTCTGAGCCACCCGGGACGAAAAGCGTCCCACTGCGCCTTCCACGGCTATCAGTTCCGCCCGGGTGAGCACTTCCACATTGGGATGCCAGAAGATGCGGGTCTCCAGCTCCTGGATCAACTCCCGGGGGTCCAGGCCCTCCAGGGTGAAGCGCAGGCTCTTGGCCAGGCCCCCGAGTC
>CAZLRL010000138.1:0-7482 GCA_964561645.1 uncultured Desulfobacterales bacterium | reverse complement strand
CCACCTCGAACTGGGGTTTCACCAGGGCCAGGATCGCGCCGCCGGGCCGGATAAACTCCAGGATTTTGGGGAGAACCAGGGTGAGGGAAATGAAGGACAGGTCCAGGGTGGCCAGGTCCACAGGCTCGGGGATGGCCTCTCGGGGGAGAAGACGGATGTTGATGCGCTCCAGCACCGCCACCCGGGGGTCCCGGCGCAGGCTTTGGTCCAGTTGCCCATAGCCCACGTCCACAGCATAGATTTGGGCCGCGCCACTGAGGAGCAGGACGTGGGTGAAGCCGCCGGTGCTGGCCCCCGCGTCCAGGCAGACCATGCCGCTTGGGTCCACCCCGAAATGGTCCAGGGCCGCGGCCAGCTTGTCGCCTCCCCGGCTGACGTAAGGGGAAGGGGGCGCCAGAATCTCCAGCGCCGCGTCCGCCGGCACCAGGGTCCCGGCCTTGGTCACCGGCCGCCCCTCCACGCACACCCGCCCGGCCATGATCAGGGCCTGGGCCTTGGCCCGAGTGTCGGCCAGGCCGCGGTCCGCCAGCAAGCTATCCAGCCGGATCTTGGGGGGTTTTCGGTTTGGCAATTGATATTGATCAGAGTCAGGGTGGGCGTCGCCCACTTTATAGAGAGCCGTTAAGGGTCCACCCTGCGCACTATTTGACCAGAAATTTCGGGTGGGCCCCGCCCATCAATAATCTTTATCATGGGTACGAACCTCAAGGAGTCTTCAAAATATTGTGGGTGCCGAGTCGCCTCAGAATACAAGCATCCCCCTGCCATTGAAAGGTGAACCGGTATCCCTTGGTTATGCTGCCCTCCCGGATATGGCGGGGATCCTGCATCTTTTTCAGACGCAAAGAAGGATGGCGGGGGTTTTTGACCAGCAACCCCAATTTTCCATCCACCACTTTCTGCAAGTGTTCCGGCAAGGCTTGATAATCCCTGATGAAGCTGTGGGTGAACAGGAGTTTCATGCCTTGGTGGTCTTCAAAACTTTCAAGGCCTCATCGGCATCCTCAAAGGGACCCGCCAGTCTCCCCTCGGCAATATCTCTGTCGGCTTCAGATTCTTTTTGCTGCCATTCCGGCGTGAAAAAATACTCCTGATCCGGGTGCACCACCTTCACCGGCCTGATTACCAGCGCACCCTCCTGAAGCTCTATTTCCACATAATCCCCCACCGCCAGCCGTATCCGTTTTCTTAAGGCCTGGGGTATGGTGATCTGATAATTCTTTTTCACTTTCACCAGTTCCATGATCAACTCCTTGACCGGCTCCCACGATGAGGCACGGTCACAAATAATTTTCGAATTTAATATTTTCGAAAATTTAAAAATTACAAATTAATTTTACTGCATAACGGACCTTTGTCAATCGCGGCCTGCCAAACTGCGATCAGACAAGTAATTTTACTGTAGGGGCACGGCTTGCCGTGCCCAAGGCGCAGGCTGAAGCCTGCGGCTACCTTTTGTTTTTTCTATGACAACAATGATCTCGGGCGTAAAATTTTCTCTGGCGGGCAGAAAAGGTTATTATATTTTGAAACAAAAGGGCCCGGGAGTATAAGTAGGTATTATCTATCCTAATCGCCATCAACCTTCACGGGCTTGATGAATCAAGCCCCTACACTGATGCACCATAAAAATCGCACAATGGTTCATGAGCCAACGGTTCACCCAAAAACATTAAAAGTTCTCAAGGGTTAACCTTGAACTTTGAACCTTGAACTTTGAACCTTGAACCTTGAACCTTGAACCTTTTAAGAACAGGAGGCCGTGATGAAAATTCTCAATCTGTATTTTACTGCTACCGGGAACACCGCCAAGGTGGCCGAGAAAATCGACGCCACTCTGCGGGAAAGCGGCCACGAGGTTGAAACCACGAAGGTAACCGCCAACCTGAAAGTGGATATTTTATCCTATGATTACGTTTTTCTAGGCTCCGGCGTCTATGAATGGCTGCCGGGCCAGCCGGTGATCAACTTCGTCAAAAACCTGCGGCGTAAGTACGCGGACGACGGCGAAATCAAGCCTTCCTCGCCGAAACTGCCCGGCAAAAAGGCGGTAATCTATTGCACTTACGGCGGCGCCCACACCGGGGTCAATGAAGCCATACCCGCCACCAAATACATGGCCCAGATATTTGAGCACCTGGGCTTTGAGATCGCGGCGGAATGGCATTTCATCGGCGAATACCACGGCAGATTTCAACCCATGTCCACCGGCGGCCGCCTGGGAGACATCCGCGGCCGGCCCAACGAGGCGGATCTGCAGGAAGTGGCGGAGAAGGTTAAGGAGATTATGCAGGGTTAATCAATAAAGAAGGGCATCCATTGCCTGCCCTTCTACCAGAATCCGCCCAGACAGCATCAACATCTGGGCCTTAGCCCCGGGTGTATGCTAATCCTAAAACCACAAGTAAATCATTTAGCCGGGTTCTTACTGTTTCTCTGTTTTCGGTGGTTCAAAGAGGAGTCATATTGACAAAATGATGATAAATTGCCCCACCCCGTTAATAATAAGATAGCTTCAGACTATCGCAATCCTAATCCTTGGCATATAGCATCAAGCTTTTCTATAACTTCTGAATGGATTTCTTCCCGGTTCATTTGGGTAGCAATTTGATAATATTCATTTTTAGTCAACGGCACTCCAGCCGCTTCAAAAAAGCCCGGCAATAATGTCTTGCTGGAAGGAGTATAAAGGAAATAATCATCATCAATTAAGGGGTTTTCAAAAACCGATGGTGGTAAATGTAATCTTAAATATTCAATACCTTTTTCGGCTGAAGCAGATGAAAATAAATTAGGGTTAACCCCACGAATATATCTTGCTAAGCTATTTGGATTTATTAAATAATTTTCAGCTTCATATCGATTCCATCGGATTATCCTTAAACCTTCTGCCGAAACCTCATGAGAGGGAAGGTCTCGATTATCTCTATCAAGGATCAATACTCCATTAATATTTGGTTTCACCGCCTTGAATGCAAAGTAATGCGATCGAGACTCACGAGGATGGCTGCCTTGATTAGTATGGAATAAAGGATTTTTAGAAAAGAATTCGTATGTAGGATGCTGGATGACACGTGACCATTCTCGAAGTAAATTTAAGTCTGTTTCACTTTCTACATAAAGAATTCCTGGACTTTGTTCCGCAAGTAGCATATCTAAACTAGTAATTCGCTTCAATGCCTCTCTTACTTGATTGCGTTGAGTATCATCAGTCAATTTATGAGGGTGCTCAAAAAATGAAACTATTCTCTCTGGAAATGTAGTATCAATGAGAACCTCTGAATGAGTTGCTATTAATAACTGACATCCACGACTACGAGCAATTATTCTAAGCTTGTCATAAACTTGTTTTTGCAATATCACATGCAAATGTGCGTCAGGCTCATCAAGGAGGAATACTGAAGCTGGGCGAGCATAAAAAAAACCTAGTAACATAAGCACTTGTAAAAATCCACTTCCTGCACTAGAAATATCCAATTTTGGTTGAACTCTACCATAAAAAAGTGGCTGGTATTCACAAACAATAAAGGGGCGGCCATTATAATCTGGTGGTAAGAGTCTATAGCCAAATATATCTTCTATAACTCTACACAGATCAGCCCATTCATCAGGTTTTTCTTTATAAACTTCTAATAAAAGATTGCGTAAAATGTCTCCTGGCTTACCTTGTCCTATGAGCAATTCTTGATATGCCAGGTCATATCTAGTTTCTTCTGCCCCTATACCTGAGAATGGAGGGACATGAATAACTTGAAAATTTTCGATTTTATTAATTATAGGATCAATGGGGGTTTCATCGCTTGGTTTCGCATGAATTAAATCAGGATAACGATATGTAAATTCAAAGGCAAGTGACCATTCTTTTTCTGGAGATCTTCCCCTCAATTCAATTTTCATTTTTCGTGGGGTCCCAAGTTTTTGCCCTTGGGTAAGTTCTTCTTTAGAAAGTGCAGTTGACCGATCAGTCCATAATAGATTCATCTCTCTTAAGGGAATTGCAGTAAAATCTTTTCGAGTTATTGCAACACCTATGCGTTTTTTTGCTTTTGATCCTGATTCAGGCCCGCGTTCTGTTAACCACTTCTTGAGAGCTAAGTTCCAAACTGCTATAGCTTGAAGAAGTGTACTTTTACCACTATTATTTGGTCCAGCCAAAATTATAGTATCGTAGATATCAAAATTATCTTCTGTAAATCGCTTAAAATTTTTAAGTATTACTTTATGAACCATTAATCTTACTTCACATATTCGTTTTATTTACACCTTAATCGATCAAATAAGCGACTTTGAGGGACCTATCTCTAAAATAAAGCTATCAAGAGGAGTAATGTTATATATTTCCTAAACTTTGTTATGAACAGGCTACCCATACAATTCTTCTCAATATTTATTGAGTCTGAAGCTTTAAAGGATGGGGTAAGGGGCCACTGCTCCTTGGCCCCCGCCCCCAAATCATTTTACGAAAAATTCCCCCAGACCACCTTTTTGGGCTGGGCGGGTTGCTCTAGAAATTCCAGGGCGCTTTTGGCGATACCCTGGGCGTCCAGGCCGTATTTTCCCCGCAGGATGGCAGAGGAGCCGTGTTCCACGAAGACGTCCGGGATGCCCAGGCGCCTCACCGGCACCATGAGCCCCCGGTCCATGAGCAGTTCCAGCACCGCGCTGCCGAAGCCGCCCTGGAGGACGTTTTCCTCCACGGTGAGGACCCGGCCCCGACGGGCCGCCAGGTTCAAAATCAGGCCCTCGTCCAGGGGTTTTATAAAGCGGGCGTTCACCACCGTGGCCTGGTAGCCCTGTTGTTCCAGTTCCTCCGCGGCCTGAAGCGACGGGTTCACCGAGGCGCCGATGGCCAGAATGAGCAGGTCTTCCCCTTCCCGGACCACCTCGGCTTTGCCGATGGGCAGCCGGCGCAGGGTGGGCGAAAAATTGACTCCCAACCCCTGGCCCCGGGGATAACGCAGGGCAACGGGCCCCGGATGCTCCACCGCGGTGTAGAGCATGTGGCGCAGTTCGTCTTCGTCCTTGGGGGCCATGAGCACCATGTTGGGCAGGGAGCGCAGGTACGACAGGTCGAAGAGCCCCTGGTGGGTCTCCCCGTCCTCGCCCACGATGCCGCCCCGGTCCAGGGCGAAGACCACCGGCAGGTCCTGGAGGCAGACGTCGTGCAGCACCTGGTCGTAGGCCCGCTGCAGGAAGGTGGAGTAGATGGTGGCCACCGGGCGCAGGCCCTCGGAGGCCAGGCCCGCGGAGAAGGTCACCGCATGCTGCTCGCAGATGCCCACGTCGAAAAAGCGGTCCGGAAATTTGCTCCTGAAGTCCACCAGGCCGGTGCCGTCCGGCATAGCCGCGGTGATGGCCGCGATGTTTTTGTTCTCCTGGGCCAGGCGCACCATGGTTTCCCCGAAGACCTGGGTGTAGGAGGGCACTTCGCTGACGCTTTTCTGGGCCACGCCGGTGTCCGGGTCGAACTTGCCCAAGCCGTGGAAGCCGGTGGGGTCGGTTTCCGCGGGCAGATAGCCCTTGCCCTTGGTGGTGAGCACATGCACCAGCACCGGGCCGTCCAGATGCCTGACGTTCTGGAAGGTCTCGATGAGGTGGTCCAGGCGGTGGCCCTGCACCGGCCCCAGGTAATTGAATTTCAGGGCTTCGAAGAGCATGCCCGGGGTAAAAAAGCCCTTGATGGCCTCTTCGCTTTTTTTGGCCCAGGCCAGGAGGTCCTCGCCGATACCCGGAAAAGAGCGTAGCAGATATTCCACCTGCTTTTTCAGAAAGACCATGGTGCGGCCGGTGAGCTTGCGGCTGAAAAACGACGACAGCGCCCCGACGTTGGGGGAAATGGACATGCCGTTGTCATTTAAGACCACGACCAGGTTTTTGTGCAGGTCCCCGGCGTTGTTCAAAGCCTCAAAGGCCAGCCCCGCGGTGAGAGCCCCGTCGCCGATGACCGCCAGGACCCGGCTGCGCTCCCGGTTCAGGCAACGGCCGCAGGCCATCCCCAGGGCCGCGGAAATCGAGGTGGAGCTGTGCCCGGTGTCAAAGGAGTCATAGGGACTTTCAGACCTTTTGGGAAAACCGCTGATGCCCCCGTACTGGCGCAGGGTATGGAAACGCTCCTGGCGCCCGGTCAGGAGTTTGTGCGTGTAGGCCTGATGGCCCACGTCCCAGACGATCTTGTCCTTGGGAGTGTTGAAAACGTAGTGCAGGGCAATGGTGAGTTCCACCACCCCCAGGCTGGGGGCCAGGTGCCCGCCGGTCTTGGAGACGGTGGCAATGATTTTTTCCCGGATCTCCTGGGCCAACTGGGGCAGAAGTTCCGGGGGCAGCTTTTTCAATTCCTGGGTATTGCTGATAGTGCTTAACAGTGGCCGAGATTCCGGCGGCTTCGACCACCGTTCCTGATGATCCGGCATATTTTCTCCCCCTGTACTCAGGTGCGGCGCACCAGAAGATAGCGCGCCAATTCTTGTAAGGGTGCAGCCCGTTCCCCCAGCGGCGTCAGGTCAGCCACCGCGGATTCCACCAGTTGGTGGGCCCAGGTTTTGGCCTGTTCCGGGCCGAGGAGGCCGGGATAGGTAGCTTTTTGCCGCTTGGCGTCCGCGCCCGCGGCTTTACCCATCTCGGCACTGTCACCCTCAACATCTAGGATATCATCGGTAATTTGAAATGCCAGCCCAAATTTTTCACCATACCGGGTAAGCAGGGTGATTTCCTGCCTGGTACCGCCGCCCAGCAGGGCCCCCGAGCGCACCGACGCGGTAAGCAGCGCCCCGGTTTTCAGGCGGTGGATGGTCTCCAGCTCCTTGACGGCCACCTGGCGGCCCTCGGCCATAAGATCCAGCATCTGCCCGCCCACCATGCCCTGGTGGCCGGCCGCGGCCGCGATAAGCTGAATCACCTCGAGGAGCACGTCCTGCGGCCCGGAAAAAGGCGCCGCGGCCTCGGCCATGACCCGGAAGGCTTCGGTCAGCAGGCCGTCCCCGGCCAAAATGGCCGTGGCGTCGTCGAATTTTTTATGACAGGTGGGGTGCCCCCGGCGCAGGTCGTCGTCGTCCATGGCCGGCAAATCGTCGTGGATCAGGGAATAGGTGTGGATCATCTCCAGGGCGCAGGCCACCGGCAGGGCCTCGCTGCGGTCCCCTCCCACCGCTTCGGCGCCCGCCAGGCAGAGGATGGGGCGCAGCCGTTTCCCCCCGGCAAAGAGGCTGTAGTGCATGGCCTCCACCACCCGGAAGGCCGGCCCCCGTCCCTTGGGAAGGATTTCCTCCAGGGTGCGGTTCACCAGACCCTGGCGTTCCTGCAGGTAGGCTTTCAGGTCCATTTTTTTTAGCAGTTAGCAGTTAGTTTTTAGTTTCGAGTTTCGAGTTTTGAGTTTTGAGCTTCGAGCTTCGAGCTTTGAGCTTTATTTTTCCCGTTTAATTAAAAATATTGAGAGCCTTGCAAAATTCATTTTAAGACTGGAGATTCTTCCTTAATTGCTTTAAA
>CAZLRL010000137.1:1113-7495 GCA_964561645.1 uncultured Desulfobacterales bacterium | reverse complement strand
GGTGGAGGCCAGGGCGGCCAGGGCCACCCAGGCCTCATCGGTCCAGAGGTTCCGGGCGGCCAGGTCCCAGACGCGGAACAGGACGGCAACCCCCAGAATCGCTGCGATTGTCAAAGATTCCCAGCGTGGAGAGGGGTTGGTCTTGGTTGTCTGGCTGGATAGTTGATCCAAAAGGGTAAATCCCAAAATAAATATTCTAAAAGCTACTATTCTCTCTAGTAGCCATATTCTGGTGGGGTGGCCGTCCCTGGGCGCCCATTGTTCTGGCGGGCACGGAGGCCCGCCCCACCGTGAGCTTCAGTTTTTGAGAGAGCCGAAAGCTCATGAGCGACTATGGCAAAATCTATCTTCCTTTCATCTGGAACGAAATGAAGAATCCAAAACTATTTGAAAAGACTAGATTCTTCGCTTTGCTCAGAATGACATTTCGGAAGAATTCAGGTTTGGCAATAGCTTTTAGTTAGAGTAAAGGAATCGCCGGTTGGTTAGCAAGTGAAGAAGGCGGCAGGATGGCAAAAACCTGAAAATAGATGGCGGCAACTGGTGGAAAAAGGAGGAAAGATTTCGCCGCGGCAGAAAGACGTATTATGGCCCCCGCCCCTTGAGCACGGGGATGCGGTGGCAGTAGCTGCGCCGGCCAGCCCCATCTCCCGGGAAGCCTGGGAAGCCGGGGTGCGCGTGCTGGAAGATTGGGGCTTCCGGGTGGCCTCCGCCGCGGAAGTCTTTGCGGTCCGGTCCTGGGGACAGGATGTTGACCGGGAGGCCGCCCGGCGCTTCCAGGAAATTTGGGCGGATCCGGAGATAAAGGCGGTCATCGGGGTAAGGGGGGGCTATGGTTCCCTGAAAATCCTCCCCTACCTGGATATGGACCGCCTGGCCTCCCACCCCAAGCGACTGGTGGGCTTCAGCGACCTTACCAACCTGCTGCTTATTTTGCACCAGCGTCTGGGATTGGTGACCTTTCACGGGCCCACCCTGGCCCATCTGGCAGAGATTACCCCCGCGGCCCGGGAGAGTTGGCACTGGTGGCTCAGCACTCCGGGGCCTGCTAATTTCACGCTTTCCGGGCTCAGGGCCTTGCGTCCGGGCACAGCGACAGGGGCGCTTTTGGGAGGCAACCTCACCACTATGTGCCATCTGCTAGGCACGCCTTATGCGCCTCAGCTCAGGGGGGCTCTTCTTTTTCTGGAAGACCACAACGAACCCCTTTATCGCCTGGACCGGCTGGCCCACCACTTGCTTTTCTCGGGAATATTAGCGGGAATACAGGGCATCCTGTTGGGGGCGTTTACCGGTGGGGACTCGCAAGCCCAGGCCGAAGAGGTGTTGGCCCTGGCCTTCGAGCCTCTGGGGGTGCCGGTGGCGGCCGGTCTGCCGGTGGGGCACCAGCCGGAAAACCACACTCTGCCCATCGGGGTTCGGGCCCGGCTGGAGACCGAGGCAGGCACCTTGACTTTTCCATCTTGAACTCAGGAAAACCTTCCTAATTTCCAAGCCAGTTTTTTTTGCAATGGTACTTTATAGTGCGCGGTGCGCACCATGTTTTTTTAATTGAGGTCCTGACTTTTCTATCTTGAACGAAATTTTCCAGAGTGTAGGGTGCGTCTTACGCACCACAAATTGCTTTGGGGTGAAGAACATGTAAGGTGCGCGTCGTGCCCCATGAGATGTTGATGTTACTTGAAGGTTTTGCCAAGCAGGAGCTTGGCGGACAAGGGATTCCCAAGCAGGAGCTTGGGAACCAGTCTTAAAACATCAGGTAGTTGTTTCTCAAGCCAGTTCTTTTTGGGAAGAGCACCTTATGGTGCGCAGAGCGCACCCTACAGGATTTTTTAATAGTTTTGGGTGGGTTCAATTGAGATAGGAGTGGAGCCCGGGCAAGAGAAAGCTCACCCCGAAGTAGGTGAACAGCACGGCAGCAAAGCCCACCACCGCCAGCCAGGCAATGGGCCGCCCTTGCCAGCCCTGGACCAGGCGGGCATGAAGCAGGGCGGCATAAATGAACCTGGTGATGAGGGACGCGGTTTCCTTGGGGTCCCAACTCCAGTAGCGCCCCCAGGCAGTTTCGGCCCACACCGCACCGGTGAGAATGCCCAGGGTCAAAAAGATGAAGCCGATGACCGCGGCCCGGTAAATCAGGCGGTCCATGAGAGGGGAAGAAGGAGTCTTGGGACGGGAGGTGAGGGCCTGGATCAGGTAAAGCAAAGCGGCCCCGAAGGCCAGACCGAAGGCGGCGTAGCCGAGAAAGCAGGTGATCACGTGAATGAGCAGCCAGTTGCTTTTCAAGGCGGGCATGAGGGGCTTTATGCTGCTGTCCGTGCCCAAGGAAGCATAGGCCAAAGCCAGGGAAGCCAAAAGGCCGCCCACCACTCCGAGAAAGCTTTCTCCGTAGCGGTGATAGAAGAACAAGGTGAGACAGGCCAAGCACCAGGAGAAAAAGACCAGGGATTCGTAAAAATTAGACAGGGGTACCTGATGGATGATCAATTGGACCCAAGCCCAGATGTCCGCCGGGGGAGTGACGGCCGCAGCCCGGGTGTAGGAGGCGACCCAGCGGGCGAAGAAGGCCAGCGTGTGGGCGGCCAGAGCCCCGCCCAAAAGACCCAGAGCGAAGCTCTTGAGGCGGGGCGTAGACCACAGGAGGGCGGTTAAAAAGAGCAGCCCGGCGATCAGGTAAGCCACCATCACTCCGCCCAGGATCTGGCTGGTCATGCCGTGCCTCCTTTGTTCAAGATCTCCTTCAGCCGTTCCAGGCGGTCCTGAAAGGCCTCCCGGGCCCGGGGTGCGGCCCCCAACAGCCGGGCGTCCCAACCCCCGGACGGTTTTCGGCGCAGAACCAGGGCCCAGCGTTCCGCGGGGCGTAAAAAAGCCAGATAGAACCCCGGTAAAAGCAAAACAAAGCCGGCATAGACCCACCAAACTCCGGGGTCTCGCTTTACCTGGAGGACTGAGAAAAATTTCGCCTCCTGGAGGAAAAAGCGATAGGGACCGGGTTGTTGTTCGGCCAACTCGGGGCGGTTTTTCACGAGCACGATGAGTTGGGGATGGTCACGGCCTTCCCAGTAGGCCAGACGGGCCGCGGGACCCAGGTGAATTTCCCGGCCCCCTTTTACCCCCGGCATAACCAGGTCCGGTCGGTATTCCAGCACCCGAAGACGGGCCCGGCCGCCGGGAAGCTGCACTGTCTCCCCCACCTGAGCCGCCAGAACGAAAGAATTTTCCCCTTCCCTGACTTCCAGGCGCACGGTATGGCCATAACTGGACTGGTAAAAAGTAAAACCCCCGAAGCTTACCGGGTGGTTCACCCGGCAAACCGCCGGCTCTGGGGGTTGGCCGGACCTGGTAAAGGTGAGGTCGGAACGAAACTCCCGGGGGGTGCCATTCGGGTAGTACAGGACCTGGAAGTTGTCCAGGTGAGCCTGGAAATCAAGGGGTTTCTCTTCTCCGGCTGAAATAAAGCTCCGGGCGCTCTCCCCCTCCTTCAGGGTCAGCCGACCCTCAACCCCCAGGAATTTGCCCAGCAGGGCACCGGCCAGAACGATGAGCAGGGCCAGGTGCACCACATAAGGCCCCAAAGGGCGAAACCGGCCCCGCTCCCAGAAATATACCACCTGGTCTTCCCGGGCAGATTTCCGCACTGACCTCAGTTCGCGGTTCAGGGCTTTTTCCAACTGGGAATGGGGGTTGGAGCTGGCGGGCCAGGAAAAACGGCCCCGTTCGGGGAGTTCGAGGGCGGCGGCGGGAGTGAGGCGCTGACGGGAACGGCGCACCGCCCGGGGCAAACCCCGGATGAGACAGGCCGTCAAATTGACCACGAAGAGACCCAGAGGGATCAAAAACCAGGCGGTCGCGAAAACCTGGGTCCGGACGGTGCCGATGAGACTGACCAACGCCAGAATAATGAGGAGCACCAGGGTCAGTCGCAAAGAAGTGAGGGTTTTCCAGAGCCGTCCCGGAAGGGAGGTGGAGGAGGGGGCCTGGGTCATGCGAGATTATATCATTGGTTACCGAACCCCGCCAGTCAGGGGTTTCCGGTCCCAAAGACCAGCTGAGATGACAGGAAAAGCCAGGAGCGGAAACCGAGTCAGTCTTCCTCGGCCTCTTCCACTTCGGCCAGAAAATCCTCGTATTCTTCTTCAGTAAGAAGATCGTCGAACTCCAGGCTCGCAGACATTTCCACCTTGAGCAGCCAGCCTTCCATCAGAGGGTCTTCATTGACGATTTCCGGGACTTCCACGGTTTCGTAATTCGACTCAATAACCTCACCGGAAATGGGGGCGATCAGCTCTCGACGGCCGTTCTTGGCTTCTATGGTGCCGAAGGGGTCGTCCTTGTTGAGCTCCTCCCCCTCCTCGGGAAGAGGCAGGGAATAGATTTCACCGAGCTTTTCCTGCAGATAATCGGTGATCCCCAGGGTAACCTGGATATCATCATCCATGCGGACCCAGATGTGGTCGCGACTAAAACGAATCTCGCCGATGATTAAACCCTCCCTTGACATGGACTACTCAATGCCAGTGTTTTCGCGGGGGAAATATAATAAGCCCACAACCATTTGGCAAGAGTTTTTTGGGGCCCTTGCTTTGGAGCACATTTGGGGGCGGCGCCCGGGACGGCCATTTTGCCTTGACAAGGCTCCGGGTGGTTTGGTAAAGATTAAGATAAATTTCACAATCTAGTATCAGGACAGAGGGCCATTTTTATGAAAACAATTGATAAGATTCTGTTTCCCATAGATTTTTCCGAAGAATTCGAGACCCTGCTTCCCTGGGTTTCCACGTTTGTGAATTGCTTTGAGGCAACGCTTTATGTCCTCTTTGTGGCCCAGGACTTGCGTGATTTTTCTTCGTTTTACGTGCCCCACGGGAATCTGCAACAATTCCAGGAAGAGGCCTTGAACGCGGCTCAACAAAAAATGAGCCTCACGGCCAAAAAGACCTTTCAGGGCTTCAAGAAGGTGGAGTCTCGGGTAGTCCAGGGGTCCCCGGCGGACAAGATTATCGAGACGGCCAAGCAGGAGGGCGTGGACCTTATCATCATGGGGACTCACGGCCGCAAGGGCCTGGAGCGGGCCATCTTCGGAAGTGTGTGCGACAAGGTGGTGCGGTTCGCTCCTTGTCCGGTCCTGACCATCAATCCGGCGCTAAGCTAGAAACGGTCTGAGGCAGCTGTTATCCCTCCTGCTCGCCGCGGGAGGGATTTTTTTTGGGCAGGTGGACGGAAAAATTTATAGTTCAAGGTTGCCACTGGGCACCATTTCTTAAAACTTGAAGTCGGCTGGGCTAGTCTCCGAATTGCAGGAGGGAAAAGCCGCTGGGGGGTTCGGGGCGGCGGCGGCCCCGGGTTCCCAGAATTTCCAGAATAATCACTTCCCCGACCAGCCAGACATCCACCCCGGCGCGACTGCAGCCTACGGTGGCGCCGCCTTCCCGGCCGGTGGCCGCGTGCAGGTGCAGGACGGGCTCGCCCGCCTCGTCGGGGAACAGGGTTCCCACCCCCAGGACCTCCTGGATGCCGCTCAGGGTGTGAACCAGGGGCACGATGGCCTCCGCGGGCTTGGCATCCGGCCCCACCACCAGGCGGCTGCCCCCTTTGGCGCCGCCCACATAAATGACCATGGCGGCCTCCAGATTTTGGTCCCGGGCGAAGGCCTCCAGGGTATCCGGCAGGCGCTCCCCGTCCTCCAGTCTCAGCGCAAACACACGGCCGATAGAGCCTTCCTGGTATTGCATGGGTCTATTTATCTCCTGTAGTGAACAAGTTCAAAGTTCAAGGTTCAAAGTTCGGTTTCGAGTTGCGGGTTTCGAGTTCGAGTTTTAAAAACCGTGCCTTTGTGTAGAGTTTACGCTGAGCACTTAAATAAATTGATTCTGAAAATTTCAAGTTGCACAGGTGAGGACACCTGTGCCACCGGGCTTTCTCACACTTTTAGAGAGAGCCGCAAAGTCGTTACTGATTGGATGGAAAAGTTGAAGGTAAACGGGATCATGGTCATAAACCCTTCGATCAACTCAGCCTTGAGGGCAGCGGCGCTACATTTAATGGCTATGGGCGTGCCAAACCAAATTTTGCAGTGCTCCATCAATCAGGTTGCCGTACCAGCAGCCAGGCCACCCAGGTGTAACTCATTTCCGGAGGAGGCTCCGGGGCCCAGGCGTCCCGGCTGCGGTGCGTCGAAACCGACCAGCCCCGCTCTTGATAGCTGGTTAACAGCGGCTCCACCTGGGTGTCTTTGAAACCGGCCAGGACCAGGGCGCCGTCCGGCGCGGCCAGCCGGCAGAGTTCGCCGATCTTTTCCAACTGCACCCCCCAGGGAAGGTTGGCCAGGATGAGGTCGAACGGCCCCCGCAGACATTCGGTGGAGCCCTGGACCAGACCCAGG
>CAZLRL010000137.1:0-1103 GCA_964561645.1 uncultured Desulfobacterales bacterium | reverse complement strand
CGGCAGCAAGCCGTTTCTGGAGGCATTCTGCCGGGTCTGGCGCACGGCGCGGCCATAGAGGTCCACGGCCACTGTCCGGGGCGTTCCCAGGGCCAGAGCCGCCAGGGCCAGGATACCCGAACCGCAGCCCACATCCAGGACCGCGGGTCGGGGCCGGGAGGCCAGTGCGGTTTTCAATAAATCCAGACAAAGGTGGGTGGAAGGGTGGCCCGGGGGAAAGGCCAGGCCGGTTTCCAGAACCAGGGTGTGTTCGCCGTGGCGGGGCCGGAAAGGCCGCCAGGGAGAGCGAATAACCAGTTCAGGAGTCAAGCGCAAAAACATGGGGTTGTTTTCGGGAATTTCTAATTATCCGTAGGGCGGGCGTCCCGCCCGCCGACAATAAGGAATCCTAAGGGTGGCGGGCGAGACGCCCGCCCTACGGATTTCTAATCGATCTATCAGAAAAGCGGGCGCGGGTGCGCCCCTGGGCCATGATACTAGACACCCGGCCTAAGAGTTCCTAGTCGGTGATAAGCACACGCCCGGCGCCTTGTATATTTCTTAACCCGTACCTCGGGATACTTTTCCTCCTGGGCCAACTTTTCCAAAGATTACAGGCTGACACTGAGCCTGGCTCATCCCCTAATAAATATGCCTGTATTGACCGGTAGCGGTATTTGCGATTAAAATAAGGGTCAGTCAGGCAGCAATCATACCCTGATAAGGTAAAGAAGTCCCCTGGTAAGTGCAAGGCCATGGCGAAAATTCTTCTCACCCGAGACGGTTATGAAAATATCTTGAGGGAACTCAAGATCCTCTGCGGAGAGGAGCGCTCCCGCCTGGTGCACGAGATTCTGGAGAGCACCCCGGAGTGGGGGGGCAACGACGATCCCGACTTCCGGCGCATTCTGTCCCGGCGCCAGCGGCTGGAGCGTCGGGTGCAATACCTGCAGCAGGTCCTGGCCAATGCCGAGGTCCTGGTGGGGAGCAACCTGCGTCCGGACCGGGTACGCTTCAATTGCCGGGTGACCGTCAGCCACCTGGGCAACGGCAAGGTGCAGCAGTTCAGGCTGGTGGGGCCGGTGGAGGCCGACGCCCAGAACGGGCGCCTGTCAACGGCCTCT
>CAZLRL010000136.1:0-7497 GCA_964561645.1 uncultured Desulfobacterales bacterium | reverse complement strand
AACCCGCGGCTGCCCGGGCGCCTCATCTGATGCGGGTGGAACTCAGAAACGGCAACGGTGTTCCGGGTCAGGCCCGGAAGATGAGAAAAGTCCTGCGTGGGGAAGGCTTCAAGGTGATCAATATCGGCAACTGCAAAGACTATGGACTCGAGGAGACGGTCATCGCGTATCGGCCTGAGGCAGCCGGAATCGCCCAGACTCTGTCCCAAAAGTTTTTTTCCGGGGCTCACCTCAAGGAAAAAGGGGACCTGCCTGTTTGGTTGGATATCCGGGTGCTTATGGGCCTGGACATGATTCCCGACCAGGAGCAGCTGGCGAAGATGAGCCCATAAAACGTCAGCCCGCAGAATTTCCCTCTCTTCTGCAAGCCCCCTCCCGTTTGAGAGGGGGCTTTTTTAATTGCTCATTCAACCTTGCTGTTCTTCTGGGGTACCCTATTTCAGACCCTGGCGGGTAGCCAGCCAGCGCTCAAAAACCCGCCAGAGCATAGATCCCAACTCCTGGGCTTCGGCTTCGGTAAACTCCTTCTGATCGAGGAGCAGTCCTCCTTCCATACCCGGTCCCATGAGGAACACCGCAATCCGGCCATCTTCCCCTTGTCCCACCTGGACCGCGCCTTCCGGTACCTCCACTTTCATGAAAATCCCTCCTTGGCTCCTTGCCCCTTAGGTTTTCTGCCTTCTTAGCCCCTATTTTTCTTCTCCGGCAATAAATTTTATCAGTTCCACCAGCAAGCCGACATCAAACATTCCGCTCTGCTGCCAGTCCTGGCGCATGATCCACAGAGCCTTGGCGGGAGGGTATCCCGGCCGCCAATAGCGGGGGAGACCAGGGCATCGAAGCGGTCCATCTTGCCCCGGGACCAAATTTTGAATGGGCAGAGGAATATAATCCTGGGAAACCGGCTTGGCCTTACAGGTGGTGGTTTTCCATTTGGCACTAAAGAAATTGCTCTCTAATGGTGAATCCGATTTCTGCATGGGGCCCTCTATGCAGGGAACAGTTTTTTTATAGTCCGGCAGACGACGTTATAAACCGACTGGCTTCTAAAGTTCCAATTTTATTAGAAGATACCTCAGTTGGCCAGAGAATCATAGTAAACTACAGCTAAAAGTGGTATAGGATTAAACTTAAAAACCGGGAAATTATTATGCAAAAGCAGTGCACTGGGAAAAAGGTTGTGTTTGTCCTGGTCTTTCTGGTTCTGGTCCTGTCGTTCTGTTCCTGCGCCAGTATGGAAGAGAAGCGGGATAAATTCATGGCCCAGGGGAAGGCCTCCTTCGAGAAAGGCGATTACATTACCGCCCGGCTCCATTTCAAAAATGCCCTGCAGTTGGACCCGAAGCTGGCCGCAGGGCATCTGTGGCTGGGGCGGACTGAACTGCGCCTGAAAAATCCCCGGGCCGCGTTCAGCTCCCTTTCCAAGGCGGTGGAGCTGGACCCCAATTTATTGGAAGGACAAATCATTCTGGGTAACTTGTTCCTGCTGGGCCGCAGACTTGATGAGGCCCAGGCCAAGGCCGAGCTGGTCCTGGAAAAGGAGCCCGACAACTCCGATGCTTTACTCCTGTCGTCGGGCGTGGCCCTGGCCCGGGAGCAGCCCCAGAAGGCTTCGGAAATCCTCCACAAAATAATTGCCATAAATCCCCGCAAAGTAGAAGCATACCTGATGCAGTCAGCCATTGAACTGCGCCAGAAACAGGCGGAAGCTGCTGCCGCCACCCTGGATAAGGGCATCGAGGCCAATCTCGAGGCCGCGCCCCTTTATCTGGCTCGAGCCCGCCTGGCGGAAAGACAGAGACAGTGGGGCCAAGCCGAAGCCATTTTAAAAAAGGCTGAGGAAAATGTCCCCAAAAATATCCAGGTTCAAAGTGAACTGGTCCGCGTTTATGTTCTGCAAAAAAAATGGGATCAGGCCGAGGAGGCCTTGCGCCGTAAAATCGCCCTGGAACCTGACAATGAGGACCATGTGGCCGCGCTGGCGCGCTTCCTCAGCGGCCGGGGCCAGTTCGATGCAGGCGAACAGGCCCTCAAAGACTTTATCGCCAAACATCCCCAGAATATTGAGGCCAAGTTTGCTCTGGCTAATTTTTATTTGGCCAATCGGAAATTAGGTCGGGGTGAGAGGTTGCTCCAGGAGATCATCGATCAAAATCCCAGCGGTCCTACCGCCATTCAAGCCAAAGGCCATCTGGCCGTTCTTCGTTTGTCCCAGGGTCAGCAGGAGGAAGCGGAAAAGCTTGTGGAGGAGGTCCTCAAAGAGAACCCGAAGGACATGACCGCCCTGAAACTTCAGGGCCTCATTGCCCTGACCAAGAAAGAAGGCTTGCAGGCGGTAAGCAACTTCAGAATCCTGACCCAGGATCAGCCTCAGAACCACGAAAACTGGCTGCTTTTGGCCCGGGCGCATCATATCAACAATGAACAGCAACTGACCAAAGAAGCGGCCAAAAAGGCTTTGGACCTGAAGCCGGACTATCAACAGGCCAGGACCTTTTTGTATGGCATGTACCTACAGGACAAGGAGTATGACGACCTCATCAAGCTTATCAAGGAATACCTGCGCGCGGATGAAAAGGACTTGAATAATTGGGGCTTTCTGGGTGACGTCTATGCCCTCAAGGGTGAAGATAAAGAGGCCCGGGCCGCGTTTCAAAAAATGATCGAGCTGGAGCCCCGGAACCCCCAGGGTTATGTGAAAATGGCCTGGCTGAGCCGCAAAGATAACCAACCCGAGGAAGCCGCCCGCTACCTGGAAACGGCGCTGAAACAAAACCCCGATTATTTCCCCGCGGTGCGGCTTCTGGCGGCTTTGTACCAAGAAAATAAGCAACCGGATAAAGCCCTGGCGGCCGTGCGCCAGGCGGTAGACCAGTCACCCAAAAATCCCGAAGTGCACCAGATTTTGGCCGAAGTGCTCCTGGCCCAGGACCAACCGGAAGCCGCGGCCGCGGCGCTGGAAGAGGCTCTGACCCTGAAGCCCATCGACGCCGCGGCCATGGGCTTGCTGGTCCGGGCCTATAGTGAATTTCCTGATAAAACCGAGATGTTCCGCCGGCTGGAGCAGAAAGCGGCAGATCCCCAGGCCCCCTTCTTTTATACCCTGGCCCTGGCTCAGATCTATGAACGGCAGCGGCAGGGCGACAAAGCCATTGCCCTGTATGACCGCCTCCTGGAGCGCCAGGTGGATCCGGTGATGGTGAAAAATAATCTCGCCTACCTCCTGGCGGAATACCAGCCCACGCCGGAAAATCTGGAGCGGGCCCAAAAAATTGCCGCCGAGATTTTGGACGACAACCCCAAGGACCCGCGCCTGTTGGATACCATGGGGTGGATTTATTGCCGGCAACAGAAATACGCCGAGGCCCAAAAATACCTGGCCCAAGCGGTGGACCAGGCCCCGAATCACCCGGTTTTGCAATACCACCTGGGGGTCTGCGCCGCCAAAATGGGGGATACGGCCCAGGCCCGTCAGGCCTTGGAGAAGGCCCTGGAATCCGAGAGCAAGTTCCCGGAACGGGAGGAGGCCCAAAAGCTCTTGAAAAGCCTGCCGGAAGCGAAGAAGTAAGGTGGGCGTAATAGATTTTGCCAGCCAGGGCCCGGGGGCTGCGACCTCCGGCCCTGTCTTATAAAGACTCCACGGTCAAGACCATGGATACCTTCCTGTACCCACAATGCAGGCAGGTGCTTATGTGGTGGGTTAACTTGTCGTAACTGCTGCTGTACATGCTGATGGCCCCGCCTTTACAGAGTCCATGGGCCCCGCATTGGGGACAATGGACCGGCACCTTGAAAACAAACCGGACCAGCAGATATTCCGTCAAGTCGGTGATGCTTTTCAAAAACTGCTTGACTTCGACCGGGGTAAGATTGTGGCGAAAGTCTTCCATGGGTCAAGAGTAGACCACCGCCACCGCGGGACGGGTTACCCGGTGCACCACATAGCTGGTGACGCTGCCGAGGAAGATTCTTTCCAGAGCGCTGTGGCCTTTGCTTCCCATCATGATGAGACGGTAATTACCGGCTTCGGCTTCCTGGGCGATGGTCCGGGCCGGGTGGCCGTTGACCAGTTTTTCCTCCCATAGCCCCGTGAGCCCCGCCTCCTGGAGGATGGCTCCGGCCGCGGCCAGGGCCTCTTCCCCTCCCTGCACCAAATCGTCGGCCCCTTGCTGATAGGATAGAGTCAGCAGGGCGATATCCACCACGTGAAACAGAACCAGTTGGAGCTTATGAGCCTCAAAGGCCCGGGCCAGGGCTGCGGCTTGCCGCACCGCGGCCAGGCTGGGGAGGGAGCCGTCCACCGGCAAAAGGAGAGGAGATGGGGGACACTTCTCCGCAGGGGGTGTTTCCTGTCCGACCACATACACGGTCATCTGCTCCACCAGAGACAGGACCTTGCGGGTGACGCTTCCCAGGAGCAGGGATTGGAGAGGGGTGAGGCCCCGCCGCCCCATGATCAGGGTGGAGAAGGATTCTTCCCGGGCCAAACGCGCGATTTGCTCGCTCACCTTGCCTTCAGCCACCCGCAACTCGATGGGACCCTCAAACCCCTCTCGGAGGAGGAGCTGTTTGGCCTCCTCCAGTAAAGGCGGGATTTCGCTATCCAAATAGTGCTGGCGGACCCGTTGCCACTCCTTGGCCTGATCGAGGCGGGTCACCCTGAGATCCACGTTCTGGACGTGGGTGGCCAGATAGCTGCCGCCGGTGACATGGAGCAGGGTCAGGCCCTGGACCTCAGGCCCGCCGGTCTGGGCCAGGCAAGCCGCCAAACCGAGGGCCTGGCGGGCTGAGGCACTGCCGTCATAAGGCAGCAGGATTTTGCTAATGGGATAAGGATTGGTGTTCATGGCTGGTTTACCTGATCATGGGGCTAGATCCGGCCTTCCTTGCGTCAGGGCCGCAATTTCCTGAACTATAAAAAGTCCGTCCGGCGCCCTATTCCCTGCCGGCGCCGCTTATCCTCATATCATACCTTCCAGAGGCCGCATAGGAAAATCAACCGCTAAAGGGAAAAGACTGGTATTACCTCGCCGGGAAAGCAACGAAAGCCATTCCCACAGGTCTTGGGGCTGCTGGGCTGGCGGCGGAAGGGAGCTAAGACACTTATCAATCAAGGAAACAAAAGGATGTCTTTTTTGATTTTCTGATTGTTAACCTGGGGAATTATCCCTATGGCAGAAGGTATGGGAGGGGATTTTTCAGGCCCCATAGTCCGAGCTAAAACGCATGGTTGTCATCCATAATGAAGGGCAGGACCTCATTTCACCAAAATCTTTTTTTCTCTGTAGCCGCAGGCTTTAGCCTGCGCTCATTTTCGTAATCATGTTTCGCAAGCTAAAGCTTGCGGCTACATTTTAGAATCCCTTCAGCCAGAGGGCAGACCCAAGGCACGAGCAACGATTTAGAACAGGCTCTCAAGAGCCTGATACTCCTGTCAAAATCATAAGAAGGCCTGGTGGCACAGGTGTCCTCACCTGTGCACCCGCAATTTTTTGGGACCGGGATTGATGGTGCGCGGCGCACCCTTCATGAACCCTGCATTTTTCTTACAATAAACCCCGGCTGACGCGGCTACCACGCGGGGCCGTAGAAACCCCACATGTCCCAATCCATCATTTCTTCCTGGCGCATCTCCTCGGCCATATACTCTTCCTGGGCCATCCTTTGCTCGGCCGCCAGCTCCTGGTAGCGCTGGTAGTTCTGGGCGTTGCCCACATAGATTCTCCCCTGCTGGGCATTGGCAAAGGTGTAGTACACCTGGCCGTTCTTCTGATGGGGGACGATTTTCCGCTGGCTCAGGCTCTGCAAATGGGCCGTTTTCTGCGGGGTATCGGCCATTCGCATCTGAAACCCCGCGGCCGAGAGCAAATTTTCCTTGGATTGGGCCTGCATGCCGCCGCAACTGCTCATAAGGGCCACAGCCACCAGCAGCACTAAACTTCCCAATAACACCTTTGTTCGCATGATCATCCTTCCTTTCCGATAAGATTTTGAAGGCTTCACCCGGTTAACTTGGTACTGTAACAAATTTTCTGGGTTGACCAATCAAGAAAATGGCCCAGCCCGCCGATTTCTGGCTCTCTTGTGACCCGGCGCCTCTCAGGTGCCTATCCGGGTGGCCGAAAAAGCTGCCCCGACATTTTCCATCTGCTGATATACTTGAAAGAAACGTCGCAAATATCTTTTATAGTTGATCATAGAAGGTAAACCGGTTGTTCACCGGCTCTTATGGAAACAAGGGGATGAGCATGAAACTGTTGATCATCGGCGCGTCCCGCGGCATTGGCCGCCAACTCCTGGAGCAAGCCTTACAGGCCGGACATGAGGTGACGGCCATGGCGCGTCACCCTGAGAAATTACCCGGTCAGCAGGAAGGGCTCAAAGTGATGGCAGGCGACATCCTTGACCCCCAACAGGTCCAGCAGGCCGTGGCGGGGCAGGAGGCCGTCTGCCTCACCATCGGCATCGGCGTAACCTGGAAACCGGTAACAGTTTTCTCCCAGGGGACCGAAAATGTCCTGGCCGCCATGGCCGAGCACGGGATGAAGCGCCTTATTTGCGTCACCGGTATCGGGGCCGGGGACAGCGAGGGGCACGGCGGTTTTCTCTATGACCGAATTTTCAAGCCCCTGCTCCTCAAAACCATTTACGAAGACAAGAACCGGCAGGAGGCCCTGATCAAGGCCAGCGACGTGGACTGGACCATCGTGCGGCCCGGTTTTCTGACCAACGGCCCCCGCACCGGGAAATACCGGGTGCTCACGGATCTGCAAGGCGTGACCGCAGGCAAAATTTCCCGGGCTGACGTGGCCCACTTTATGTTGCAGGAACTCTCGACCAACCGTTACCTGAGACAAAAACCCCTGGTGACCTATTGAGCGGTTCAGGATGACAGCAAAAGGCGCCGCGCCTGGCGCCTCCATAATAATTGGCCTTATTCATTGACATCTTACCCGGCCTCAGTTTTTGCTCCAGACCTTCTGGAGAAACTGGTCCCGGCCGGAATTCCAGCGGTAATACTTGTACTTGATAGCATGAGTTTTATAGTAGTTTTGGTGGTAGTCCTCGGCTGGATAAAACTCGGAGAGCTCGATGATTTCCGTGACAATGGGCTTGTTGAAGGGCCCTGATTGCTCCAGCGCCGCTTTGGACTTTTCGGCCAGACGCTTTTGCTCCTCGTTATGGTAAAAGATGGCGCTGCGGTACTCGCGGCCCCGGTCCACGAACTGCCCTCCGGGATCGGTGGGGTCCACATGCCGCCAGAAGTAATCCAGCAGTTCCTGGTAGGTGACCTTTTGCGGGTCATAGTAAATTTGCACCGCCTCCACATGCCCGGAATCAGCGTAATTTTCATAGGTGGGGTTCGGTTGGCTGCCTCCGGTATAGCCGGAAACCACCTTGACCACGCCGGGGACTTTTTCAAAATCCGCTTCCGTACACCAGAAACAGCCGCCCGCGAACGTAGCCACGGCTAGCTTGGCAGTATTTTCCATGGTT
>CAZLRL010000135.1:0-7514 GCA_964561645.1 uncultured Desulfobacterales bacterium | reverse complement strand
CCGCGGGCGGCAGTTTCCCCCGGATGAAATTGAGGTATTCCAGCACCCGGGAGCGGGCCCAGTAAATGTCGGTGCCGTCCTCGAAGATGATGTACACCAGGGAGAGGCCGAACATGGAATAGCCCCGCACCGTGGTGGCGCCGGGCACCGAGAGCATGGCGGTGGTCAGGGGGTAGGTTACCTGGTCTTCCACCACCTGGGGGGCCTGTCCGGGATAGTCGGTGCTGATGATCACCTGGACATCGGAAAGATCGGGAATCGCGTCCACCGGCAGCTTGTAGGCGGCGTAAATGCCCCAGGCCGTGACCAACAGCCAGATGGCCAGTACCAGGACGCGATTGCGCACGCAGGCTTCGATGAGTCGGGCGATCATTTAATGCGTTTTTCGGTTATCGGTTTTCGGTTAAAAAAAATCAGGATTATAGGGCGGCCCGTGGCCGCCGGAAGTGACTGATCCACATTCTTCGACCGCCAGGCCCTCTTGGAATGACAAAAAAGAGGAGGATAGAGGCCAGCAGACTCAGGGTGGGCTCTGCCCACCGAAATTCTTCGGACATTAAAAGCTTGTTTATTTCCGACAGGAAATGTGGGTGCGCCTTACGCACAGAGGCACCGTTTTTCTCAGCCAGCTCAAAATTTATGGCGCCTGAGACGCGCCCTACAAAGATAACCTCTAAAATTTCAGCGCCCGCCAACTCCGCGGCCTAATGCTGATGCCCCGCGGGCGGCGCGGGTGGCGGCGTGGGCGCGGGGGCCGTGTCAGGCTTGGTTTCCGGCTCTTCGCCGCTCTTGAGCATCTGGGCGATGGCCTCCCGGAAGCGGGACTCGGAGTCCAGCAGGAACTGGGCCGAAGTCACCACCTCCTCGCCTCCCTGGAGACCGGAGAGCACCTGCACCATACCGTCGTTCCCCCTTACCCCCACCTTGATTTCCCGGGGGGCAAAACGCCCCTGGCCCAGGGCCAGAAAGACGTGCTGCTTTTCCCCGGTGTTGAGCACCGCCTCCGAGGGAATCACCACGGTGGTTTGCTTCAGGGGGGAGTCGATCTCCACTTCGGCGTACATGTCGGGCTTGAGCTTCAGACCCGGATTGCGGAAGGCCAGGCGCACTTTGGCGGTGCGGGTGGATTCCTGCAAATAGGGATAAATATACTGCACCCGCCCGTGGAAGGTTTCCCCCGGCAGATAAGTCAGGGTCATGGTGGCGTGCTGCCCCACCTGGACCCAGGGCAATTCGTATTCGTAAATATCGGCCTCCACCCAGACGGCGGACAGGTCCGCCACTTCCAGAAGGGGCATGCCCGCCTGGACCATCTGGCCTTCCGTGACCATGCGCTTGATGACGACGCCGTTGACCGGTGACACCAGGGTCAGGGTTTTTTGTACCGCTCCGGTGCGCTTGAGCCGCTCGATCTGGGAGTCCGGGATGTCCCAATACTCCAGGCGCTGGCGGGCCGCGGCCAGAAGCCGCCGGGAGCCCGCCTGGAATTCCGGAATGCCGCTTTGTTGCATGGTCTGGAGGTTTTTCAGGGCCAGGAGATACTCCTCCTGGGTGGTGACCAGCTGCGGGCTGTAAAGGCTGAGCAGTTTGCGGCCCTTGCGGATGGGATCGCCCGTGGCCTTGACGTACAGGCGTTCCACCCAACCGGGCAGCTTGGTGGTCACCACGGTCAGGCCGCGCTCGTCATAGGTGACCTGGCCCACGGCCCGGATAGTGCGGGAGATTTCCTTGACCTGGGCCTTGGCGGTGCGCACCCCCATGGACTGGACAATGCGGGGATCAACCGCGATGGTGCCCTCCTGCACGGCCGCGGCGGACTCCTCTTCATAGACCGGCACCAGGTCCATGCCCATGGGGGATTTGCCAGGCTGGTCCCGGATGTAGGTCGGGTCCATGGGAGCTACCCAATACTTGATCTTGCGTTCCTTGGGCGCCGCAGGAGACTCCTCTTCGTAAACCGGCACCAGGTCCATGCCGCACGGGGCCTTGCCGGGCTTGTCCCGCACGTACCCCGGGTCCATAGGGGAGACCCAATATTTGATTTTGCGCTCTTTCTTGGCTTCCTTGGCCGCGGGCTGGGCTCCCGGTTGGCCGATCTCCCCGACAAAGGGCACCAGGTCCTGGCCCTTGGGGTCCTGGCCCGGTTGGGTCTTGACGTAGGTGGGGTCGGTGGGGGACACCCAATATTTGACGGTGCGCCCGGTGGTGGGGACGCCGGGTTTAGTGGGATAAACCGGCACCAGGTCCTTGCCCTGCTCATCCTCTCCCGGGTGAAAGCGAATGTAGTCCGGGTTCGTGGGGGAGACATAGCACAGGGGCTTGCGCTCCGCCTGGGTGGGGACGGCAGGAGGCGCGGCCGCGTGGCGCATGAGGCGATATCCCGCCAGATACAGCCCTGCCAGGCCCAAAACACAGAGCCCCAAGCCGATGAGCAGCCCCCACCACAGGTTGCGACGACTACCGGTTCTCATCCCAGGCCTCCGGTCCGGGGAAGTCTCCGCCCCACCAGCCACTCCAGCTCGGCCCAGGTGGCCTCAAAGTCCCGCAGGTACTCCTGCAACTTGAGCTCGGCATTATAAAGGGCAATGAAATTCTGGGTGAGGCTGGCAAAATCCAGGGTTCCTGACTGGTACGCGGCCAGGGAAGTTTCCGCTGCCTGCCGGGCCTGGGGAATGATGCCCTGCCCATAAAGCTTGATCTGCTCATCCAGGCGCTTCAGGATGACATAGCGGTCTTTGATGGCCGCGTGCAGGCGGTCCAACGCGGTCTGATAAACGTCCTGGGCCGCGGCCCGCCGGGCCTGCTGCTCACGCAGCCGGGGCTTGAGTTTGGCGCCCTGCCAGATGGGAAGATTCATAGTGAAAGACGAGGAAAAAAAATCGGGGCGTTCCTTGGCAACGCCGTCTTCCCGAAGGCCATAGGCCACACCCACGTTGAAATCGGGGAAAAAGTTTTTGCGCGCCAGATCCACCGCCTTATCCTGCTTGGCCACCACGGCCTGGAGGGCTTGGAGCCTCGGTTGATCCGCCGCCAGGGCCAGCAAATCAGCCAGCTCCAGGGTAAAAGACCGCACCGGCAGGGGCTGGGGACGGGGCAGGGGCGTATTGGGCGGCTGGGAGCGCAGCGCATTCAGGTCCGCCTGCACGGATTCCTGGCGCTGGCGCCACCGGAAGAGGCGGTCCAGGTAGGAACCCAACTCCACTTGGGCCTGGAGCACATCCGCCTGCATACCCCGGCCCACGGCATAGCGGCTTTCCGCCACCTTCACCACCTGTTCCCACCAGTGCCTGTTTTTTTGGGTAATATCAAATCCGGCATAGGCCAGAGACAGGGTCCAGTATTTCTGGATTACCCGGGTGCGGATTTCATTGATTTTGTCCTGCAGGGAAAACTCGTCCGAGCGGCTCTGCTCCCGGGCGACCTCGGACCGCAGCCGCAGCTTGCCGGGAAAAGGGAATTTTTGCGAAACGGCCAGTTGTTTCCGGGTCATATCCCATTCATTGAAGGCCCAGGTATCCACGGGAATCGCCAGGAGATTGAAGGAAAACATGGGGTCGTCCAAAGCCCCGGCGGGCCGGATCGCTTCCTGGGACGCGGTGCTGAGCTGGGTTTTTTCCTTGATTTCGGGGTTGGCCTGTTGGGCCTGGGCGAGGAGAGCCTGCAGGTCGGGAGGGAAGGCGGGCCGGGCCTGGGCTGCCAGGGGAGGGGCCCAAGCCGACAGCCAGATAATCCAAAAAAGCACTATGAGAGCTAACCGATTCAAGAGCCGGAAGAAAAGGAACATAACCGCCGTTACAAGAGGTTTCCCTGAAAATTCAAGCTTGTACCTTTATCATGACAGCTTCTTCCTTAAATGCAACTTTTATTTTAACAAAATAATGTGCAAGAAGTAGACAGATCTTCACCTCTCGGTTACAGCCCAGGGTTTGGTTCATTTTAAGCCCCCCGGGATCAGGCCGGGGAGCGGGGAAGAAAAAGTCCGATTGTGATATAATGAAAATCTCATGAAATATTAATGAAAAACCAATCGGCTGACAATATCCTCTTTATTAAAGACAAATGTCAGCCGGAGGAATCATGGCCCAAGAGCACATCCTGGTGGTGGAGGACGAAGAGGACATCCTGGAGTTGCTGCGCTACAACCTCACCAAAGAGGGGTTTCGGGTGACCGGGGTGATCTCGGGGGAAGAAGCCCTGCGGGCCGCCAAGAACCTGCTCCCCGATCTCGTTCTGCTGGACCTGATGCTTCCCGGAGTGGACGGTCTGGAAATCTGCCGCACCCTTAAACAGGATAACCGTACCCAGCACGTCCCGGTGGTCATGGTCACCGCCAAGGGCGAAGAAGCGGACATTGTCGCCGGCCTGGAGTTGGGTGCGGATGACTACATTACCAAACCTTTCAGTCCCCGGGTGCTTTTGGCCCGGGTGCGCTCGGTGCTCCGGCGCCGCTCCCGGACCGTACCGGGAGACGCGGACCCCATCAGCATCCATGGGATTTTCATTCATCCGGGCCGCCACGAGGTCGCGGTGGTCGGCCGGACAGTGGATCTCACGGCCACCGAATTCCGGCTCTTGCATCTGCTGGCCCGGCGCCCGGGCTGGGTCTTCACCCGCTCCCAGATTGTCGAGGGGGTGCACGGCGACGACTATCCGGTTTCCGACCGTTCCGTGGATGTGCAGGTGGTGGGTTTGCGCAAAAAATTGGGCTCCGCGGGCCAATACGTGGATACGGTGCGGGGCGTAGGCTACCGCCTCCGAGAATAAGCCATGCGTGCCAAAAGCTTTTGGGGCCAGATCGCCCTGGCGCTGCTCTTTATTGCCATCCTGTCCGTGTTGGCCATCACCTGGATTGTCTCCCAATCCTGGCGGCATTTTTATCTGGAGGAGCTGACCGGCGATCTGGGGGCTCGGGCCCGCCTGGCTGCGGTTCTGGTGCGGGAAAAATTGCAGCAGGGGAGGGCGGAGGAAATCCAGACCCTCAGCCGGGAATTGGACCGGCTCACCGACACGCACCTGACCGTGGTCCTGGCCGACGGCCGGGTGGTGGGGGATTCCCGCCAGGACCCCGGGACCATGGGCAATTACGGCGATATCCCCGAGATCCGGGAGGCCTTGGCCGGCGAGGTGGGAAAGGACCGGCGGGACGCCACCCTGCGGGAGCCGGACACGCTGTATGTGGCTGTGCCGGTGCGGCTGCAGGGGCAGATTGTAGCAGTGGTGCGGGCCGCGCTGCCCGTGAGTGTAATAGGTCAAACCCTGACCGCGGTCTATCTCAAGGTGGCCATCGGAGGATTGGGCCTTCTCCTGTTGGCCGCGGGCTTGAGCCTCATCCTGTCCCGGCGCCTCATCCAGCCCCTGGAAGAGGTGCGCCGGGGAGCGGAACGCTTCGCCCGGGGGGATTTGAGCCTGAAACTCCCCCGGCCCGAGTTGCGGGAACTGGTGGGCCTGTCGGAGACCTTGAACCACATGGCCTCCCAACTGGATGAGCGCATCGGCACCATCCTGCGCCAGCGCCAGGAGCGGGAAGCGGTGCTGGCCAGCATGGTGGAAGGCGTGATCGCGGTGGACAGCAGCTCCCGGGTCATCTCCCTGAACCGGGCCGCGTCCGAGCTTTTGGGCCTGGACCCCGCGTTTGTCATCCAGCGCCGCATTATCGAGGTGGTGGAAAACCCCGATTTACAGTGGTTCATCACCCGCTCCCTGGCGGCCTCCGGGCCCATAGAAGGCGAAATCACCATCCAGGGTGAAAAACCCCGCTTCCTCCAGGCCCACGGCACCACCCTGAAGGACCCCCACGGCAAGGCCTTCGGCGTGCTCATCGTGGTCCACGACGTCACCCGGCTGCGTCAGCTGGAAAAGGCCCGCCGGGACTTTGTGGCCAATGTCTCCCACGAACTCAAAACCCCCATCACCTCCATCAGGGGCTTTGTGGAAACCCTCCTGGAAGGGGGAGCCATCTCAGACCCGGAACACGCCGAGAAATTTCTGGGCATCATCGGCCGCCAAGCCGACCGCCTGGGGGCCATCATCGAGGATCTCCTGAGCCTGTCCCGCATCGAACAGGAAACGGAGCAGGGGAAAATTCACCTGGTGGGCGGCAGAATCAAGGGCATCCTCAACGCGGCCCTCCAGGTCTGCTCCACGCGGGCCGAGGAAAAGCAGATCAGCGTCAACCTGTCCTGTCCGGAGGACCTCCGGGCCCGGGTAAACGGACCCCTCCTGGAGCAAGCCCTGGTCAACCTGATAGACAACGCGGTCAAGTACAGCGAGGCGGGGAGCTCGGTGCAGATCGAGGCCGGCCAGAAGAACGGCCAGGTGGTCATTAAGGTAACGGATCAGGGAGCGGGCGTCCCCAAAGAGCACCTGTCCCGGCTCTTTGAGCGCTTCTACCGGGTGGACGCCAGCCGCAGCCGCAAGATGGGGGGCACCGGACTGGGTCTGGCCATTGTCAAGCACATCGCCCAGGCCCATGGGGGGAAGGTGGAAGTGGCCAGCACCCCCGGCCAGGGCAGCACCTTTAGCATTTTTCTGCAGGAAGACCGCGACTGAGGGGGTTGGTTTTCTGTTTTCGGTAAAAACCCTAAGGTGAATTTAAATACCCCAGGTGTGAATCCAGATCATGTAGGGTGCGTCTTACGCACCATTTTTTACTAAATCCCCCTTGAGTCCGTGGTCTCTCAGAATCAGGAAAAGGCCGGTGGCACAGGCGTCTCGCCTGTGGGAGCCCCAACCCGTGGGGCGGGCGTCTCGCCCGCCTGCAATGAGGCTCCGAGAATTGGCGGGCGGGACGCCCGCCCTACCCAAATTTTATAACCCCATAACCCGCAGCCAGTAGAGCAGGAAAGCTCAGAGATAACAGAAAACCAAAAACGGTATTAAGCGCGGGTTTATTCTAAGATCAGTAATAAACACAGGGCGGGAAAGCAAAGCGCCTCCCGCCTTTTGTGTTCAAGAAGGATTTTAAATTGGCCAGGAAAAGCCGGTAAGACCCCTTCCCACTCTCACATAATCCGGATGCGCTCCGGCTTGTCTTCGGGCTTCGGAGCCGGGGGAGACGGAGGCTCCACCGGTTGGGGTTCCGACTCCGGCTTGGCCGGCACCGGTTCCGGCTCCGCGGTGGGAGGCGGTGCCGGCTCTTCCTCGGGTTCCGGTTCCATTTCCGGCGGCGGCTCCGCGGCTTCGGCCGGCTTGGGAGCCCGGGGCAGAACGGACTCGCTCGGAGGGGGCGTCGGTGGAGTCACCGACGGGGCTGCTTCCCCGGGAGGCGGGGTTGCCGGCGCGGTGGGCGCGGCGGGTGCCGGGGCTGCGGGCACTGGCTGCCCGGAAAGATAACGGGAGGATACCCAACCCAGCGTGCCGTCCCGTTTCACCCGGACCTGAAACCAATCTTCCGCTTCTCCCACTTTTTCCAACTCTTCATTGCGACTTAATTGCCCGATTTTGGGAAAATCCATCCCGGGCCCGGCCCGTAAATTCAACAAATCCACCCTGACAAAATAGCTGGGCCGTTGGGG
>CAZLRL010000134.1:0-7574 GCA_964561645.1 uncultured Desulfobacterales bacterium | reverse complement strand
AAGACGCGCCCTACAACTTTGAACCTTGAACCTTGAACCTTGAACCTTGAACTTTTCCAGGCCGCCCGCTACTTGCGATAAAATTCGGGCACGAACAGAATGATAATGGTGAAAATTTCCAGGCGGCCCAGGAGCATGCACAAAATGAGCACCCATTTGCCGAAGTAGGGAATCAGGGCGTAATTGTCGGCCGGGCCGACGCTGCCCAGCCCCGGGCCGATGTTGCCGATGCAGGCCAGGACCGAGGCGAAGGAGGTGAGCACATCCACGCCGGTGGCGGCCACCAGAAAAACCGACAGAAACAGCAGCCCCAGCCACAACAGGAAAAACCCCCAGATGCCGCTCAATACCTCCGGTTGCACCACCTGTTTGCCCAGCTTCACCCGGATGACGGCCCGGGGATGGATGAGGCGGATGATCTCCTGGTAGGCGCTTTTCAGCAACAGGAGAATGCGCATGCACTTCATGCCGCCCCCGGTGGAACCGGCCGAACCGCCGATGAACATGCACAGAACCAGGATGCATTGGGGCAGCGAGGGCCACAATTCAAAATCAGCCGTGGCATACCCGGTGGTGCTGAGGATGGAGGCCACCTGGAACACCCCATAGCGCAGGGATTGCCCGGGAGAACTGTAAATGCTGCCCCAGATGCTCACCGTGGTAACCAGGGTAAAAACCGCAAACAGCCCCATAAAGAACCGAAACTCCGTGTCCCGCCACATGATCCCCGGTTTGCCCCGCAAGAGCTGAAAATGCAGGGAAAAATTGATGCCCGCGATGAGCATGAAGACAGTGATGACCACGTCGATGTAAGTACTGGAAAAAGCGGCAATGGAGGCGTTTTTGGTGGAAAAGCCGCCGGTGGCCATGGTGCCGAAGGTGTGGCACAGGGCATCGAACAGGGACATCCCCCCGAACATGAGCAGGATGGTTTCGGCCACGGAAAAGAGAATATAGACCTTCCACAAGAGCACGGCGGTATCTTTGATGCGGGGCCGGAGTTTGTCAGGCACCGGCCCCGGCACCTCCGCCTTGTAAAGCTGCATACCGCCCACGCCTAGAAACGGCAGAATGGCCAGGGACAGGACGATGATGCCCATGCCCCCGAGCCAATGGGTCAGGCTGCGCCAGAACAGCAGGCCTTTGGGGACACTTTCGATGTTGGTGAGGATGGAGGCTCCGGTGGTGGTGAAACCGGAAAATGATTCAAACAGGCAGTCCACGCCGAGGGGGGAAATTTTGCCAAAAAAAAACGGCAGGGCCCCGAAAACCCCGGCCGCGAACCAGCCCAGGGCGGTGATGGCCATGCCTTCCCGGTGGCTGATGGCGCCTATGGGATCCGGACTCTTAAAGCCGATAAACAGGGCCAGGCCCACGATGACCGTGACCAGGAGGGACTGGATCAGCGGCATGATGCTGCTGTCGCCGTAATACAAGGCGAAAGCCAGCGGAAACAACATGGTGAGGCCGATGCACACAAGCAGGGCCCCGGTGATGTGCACCAGGTATTTCCAGCGCAATTAAGGGGTCTCCAACTTTTTAGAAAGAGGTGGCGCCTGCTCGGCCGGCTCCTGGTCCAGCTTGACCATGAGGGACTGCTCCACCACGGAAATGTTCCGGCGGGTGGACATGATAATGAGCCGGTCGTTGGGGAGGATAACGGACTCACCAGTGGGAAGAATGACCTGGTCGCCGCGGATGATGCACAGAATCAGGGTGCCCTTGGGGAATTTCAATCTTTTCAGGGGCGTGCCGACAATAGCGGAGTGCTCCAGGGCAATGGCCTCCAGGGCCTCGGCCTTCTCGCCGGCAATGGACACCGTGGAAATAATTTTGCCCCGGCGGATGAAGTGCAGGATGGAGTTGACCGCCGACATTCTGGTGCTGACTATGTGGTCGATGCCGATGGTCTGGACCAGGGACATGTAGGCGAATTTGTTGATCCGGGCCACGGTTGTCTGGGCCCCCAACCGCTTGGCCAGAAGGCAGGAAAGAATGTTGAGTTCCTCATCGCCGGTCAGGGTCGCCACCAGGTCCATCTTCCCGATATTTTCTTGCTCCAACAATTCGGGATCAGTGCCGTCTCCTTGCAGCACGATGGTCCGGTTCAGGTGCGCGGAGAGAATTTCACACCGGTGGGGGTCCCTTTCGATAACCTTGGTGTAATAATGCAGGTTCTCCAGTTCCTGGGCCAGCCTCAGTCCGATTTTGCCGCCCCCCACAATGAGAACATTTTTCACCGGATGAATCTTGGTCCCGAATAACTTGATGATGTTCGCCAGCTCATCTCTTTCACAGACAAAATAAATAATATCGCCGCCCCGCATTTTATCAGCGCCCGTGGGAATGATCAGCCGGTCTTCCCGGATAATGGCGGCAATAACCATCCGGATATTCTGCATGACCCTGGGGAGGTCCAGCAGTTTCAGGCCGTTGAGCGGGCTGTCCTGAGGGAGTTGCTTGCGCACCAGGCGGATGCGGCCGCCGGCGAAATCACTGATATCTTCCACCTGGGGCGTGGTGATCAACCGCACCACGGAATTGATCACTTCCAGGTCGGGGTTGGTCACCAGACCGATATTGAGGAGACCCCGGGCCAAAGCCTCCCGGTATTCGTTATAGTCCTCGTTGCGGATGCGGACGACTTTCTGGATGGCGGGCGCCAGGAGATTGGCGAAAATGCAGGCTATGAGGTTGGTTTCGTCAATATTGGTCACCGCCAGGAGGATCTCCGCCTCCCCGATGCCGGCTTCCTTGAGAACCCGGGGATTGGAGCCCGACCCCTGGATGATCTGCACATCTAAGTGCTCCCTGACCCGGGCCAGGGCCTCTTCGTCGTGGTCGATAACCACGACCTCCTTGTTTTCCAGGGTCAGCCTCTGGGCTATGTGAAACCCCACTTCCCCGGCGCCGACAATGACGATCTTCAGGATGGTGCTCCTTGCCGCTAAAAAGTGCGTCCCCCAGCCCACCGGGTCTTCAGAGGCCGTGGTTCCGGGACCTGGGCTGGATAATCAAATAATCATAAGGAATTTCCCGCTTATTTGCAAACCATCTCCTGGGGCTGATCCAGAGAAAAATTTTGGTCACCGCCCTGCTGGAACTTTTCCTAATCAGTTGCCTCGAGTAGCCGTTGGTTCTCCAAAAACCTGGAAAAATTCGGTGGGGCGGGCCTCCGTGCCCGCCAAGACTATGGGCGGCCAGGGACGGCCGCCCCACCGGAATCTGGCCGCTGAATGAACCTTCAAAGCAGTCGCTCATGAGCCCTTGGCTCTCTCAAAACCATGAAAAGGCCTGGTGGCACAGGTGTCCTCACCTGTGCCTCATTAAACATTTGTGGAGCGGGCTTTATGGTGCGCAGTGCGCACCCTGACATGAATTTTAAACTTTTCGAATCAGGAAAAATTAAGTAATTCCCTTGGCAAAAAAACCGGAACAGACTTACAATAAATCCCGCTGGAGAATCGTGATGCCCGACCCCGAGACCACACCCCCCCGCGCCTCCGAAGCTCCCCCCCAAGAACTTCTCCAGGGTGAGGAGCCTCGAAGGCGCCTGGGGCCGTGGTACGCCACCGCTATCTGCGGCAACGACATCACCTCCTCCTGCCTCTACGTCTCCGCCATCGCCACGGTTTATGCCCACGCCCTCTCGCCGCTGGCCCTGCTCATTGTCGCGGGCATCCTCTTTCTGTATCGCAAAATTTACACCGAGGTGGTGGAAGCCCTGCCCCTGAACGGCGGCGCTTATAACAGCCTGCTGAACAGCACCCGCAAATTCACCGCCGCGCTGGCCGCCTGCCTCACCCTGCTGTCTTACCTGGCCACTGCGGTCATCTCCGCCAAAACCGCGGCCGAATACCTGGATAACCTGGTGCCCTTTCTGCCCGCCATGGAAATTACCACCCTGGTCCTGGTGGTTTTCGCCGCGCTGACCATCCTGGGGATCACCGAGTCGGCCAAGGTGGCCCTGACCATTTTCGTCATCCACCTGACCAGCCTCACCCTGTTTGTGCTGCTCACCATACCTCGGGTCGTCATGTCCTCCCAGGTCTGGATGCAGAACTGGCACCAGCTGGTCACCCAGGTCCACTGGCCCACCGCCCTGTTCCTCGGGGTCTCGGCCGCCATGCTGGGGGTCAGCGGCTTTGAAAGCTCGGCCAATTTTGTGGAACAGCAGGAACACGGCGTCTTTCGCCTGACCCTGCGGAACATGTGGCTGGCCGTGACCATCTTCAACCCGCTGATCGCCTTTCTGGCCCTGGGATTAATGCCGGTGGCCGAAATCACCCTCTACCAGGACGATCTGCTGTCCCAGGCGGGGCTCCTGGTGGGCGGGCCCTTGTTCTCCGACCTCATCATCATCGACGCCTTCCTGGTGCTCTCGGGCGCGGTGCTGACCAGCTACGTGGGCATCACCGGCCTGGTGCACCGCATGACCCTGGACCAGTGCTTTCCGCCCTTTCTCCTCAAGACCAATCGCCGGGGCACCCACCACCGCATCATTTTGGCCTTCATGATCCTGTGCATTTCCATCCTCTATCTGACCCAGGGGAAACTGCTTTCCCTGGCCGGGGTTTACACCATCTCCTTTCTGGGGGTGATGACTCTTTTCGGTATCGGCAACCTCCTCCTCAAAGTCAACCGCCCGGAACTTAAGCGCACCTTTCGGGCCTCCTGGATCACCGTGGTTCTGGGCGTTGTGGCCACGGCCCTGGGAATTGTGGGCAACGTCATTATTGATTACCGCTTTTTGCTATATTTCGCGGTCTATTTCATCCCCGCAGTCCTGCTGGTGGCCATCATGTATGCCCGCATCCCCATTTACAAAGGTATACTCGGGGTGATCAATCAAGCCTTTGAACGCCTCTTTTTGTGGCGCAGCACGGTGATCGACAAAATCACCGCCATCACCAACATCCGCATGGTGCTGTTCGTCCGGGGCGGCCACCTCTACCGGCTGTCCAAGGCCTTTGACTACATCGCCCAGAATGAATCCAGCCAAAAAATTACCGTGGTGCACCTCTACCAGACCTTTAATCAAGAGGAACATGATGAAATCGAAGAAAGTCTGAAGATCATGGAGGAGCTGCACCCGGGCTTCAAGATCGATTTTTTGAGCCGCCACGGTTCTTTCGGCCCGGACGCGGTGGAGGAGATTTCCCAGGAGCTCAATGTCCCCAAGAACAACATCTTCATCGGCGCGCCCGAAGAAAAACATCGCTTTTCAGTGGAAGACCTGGGGGGAGTCAGGGTAATATTTTAGAGCCTCGCGGGAGCACAGGCTTCCAGCCTCTGCTGCAGGCGCGAGATTAAAGGCTCGTTCCCAGGCTGAGCTACAAGCCGTTGTAAAACCTATTTTTTGTCATCCTGAACGAAGTGAAGGATCTAGAACTAATTGAAAAGACTAGGTTCTTCGGTCGCTTCGCTCCCTCAGAATGACAAAAAAACCGAAATACGGTTTTTTTGAACCGCTTCTAGGGAACGTGGTAGTTCACGCCCAGCTCAGCCTGGCCATTAATGGCGTGCCCAGGTACAACGCGGGCACGAGGAAAAAAATGTGGCCGCGAGGCTAAGCCGGCGCCGCCGGCTCACCTTGCATAAAGGGCTGATGTTACGCTATGCTCTTTTCTTAATCGTGAGCTAACCCGGTATTTCAGGCTCTGGAAAATCAACTGAGGAGGTTTAATGCGGTTACCAAAAATTCTTTGTGGAGCGCTCGTTGTCCTTACCTTGTTCCTGTGGACCGGTCTGAGCCCGGCCGCGGAATTCAGCGCCACCTCCATCACCAAGGCAGGGGGCCAAGACACCCCTGGCAAGGTCTACGTCAAAGGCAACAAAGCCCGCCATGAAATCCAGATGGGCGGGCAAACCAGCATTCAGATCCTGCGTCCCGATAAAAGTGTGCTCTGGGTTATTCTGCCCCAGCAAAAGGCCTACATGGAGATGCCCCTCACCCAGGAAGACCAGCAGAAAATTTTGTTGAACCTGACCGAGAAGCAAAAGGCCAAGATGAAAAAGGTGGGCACCGAGACGGTGGGCGACTATGACTGTGACAAGTATGAAACCACTATGTCCCATCAGGGCAAAGCCGCCAAGTTATTGGTCTGCATTGCCCCGGAATTGGGAGCACCCATAAGAATGGAGACCGAAGACGGCTCCTTTACCACGGAACTCAAGGACATCAAAACCGGCCCCTTGGAGGACTCCCTGTTCGAGCCGCCCCAAGGTTACAAAAAAATGAAAATGCCCCTGTCCATGCCGCCGATGAAATAGATTAAAATCCTACAGGAGATTTCACATGCGAAAGTATGTTACAATTTTATAATGATAATACTTTGGGTAGCAACTCCATCTGGAACCAGAACATCTTTATCTCAAACAATAATAATGTTCAAGATAATCAATGGAACAGTCGTTAAAAAAGCCAAGATGGTTGGTAACCAACCAGTTGAAACCGTGTTTGTCACCCTGAGCGCAGCGAAGGGTCTATATTCTTCGGTCGCAAGCTCCCTCAGAATGACAGGAATCTGGAGGCATTTGCAAGAGCCTCCAAGGTTAATCCATTTTCCGCTCTGGGTAATAACACGGACATTCAATGATCAGGGTCATATACATCGCAAAAGGAGAACCTACCGTGCATGAATTCGCCTCGGCCCGTCAACCCATCGAAGCCATGATCAAAAGCGGTGACCTGGAGGGCCTGCTGAAGCAGGTCGAAGCCATTCACGGCCACCTCTGTCCCATGGTCTCCGTGGGGGTTAAAGCGGGCCACTATGCCATGAAGTTTCTGGACACCGGCAGCACCGGCATGGAAGAAGTGGTGGCCGTGGTGGAGTGCAACAACTGCTTTACCGACGGCATCCAGGTGGTCACCGGCTGCACCTTCGGCAACAACGCCCTCATCTTCCGGGACCTGGGCAAAACCGCGGTGACCGTGGCCCTGCGGGGCAACGGCCGGGGGGTGCGCCTGGCGGTGCGGCCCCAATACCGGGAGGAAATGTTCGCCCGCTACCCCGCCGCGGGGCCCTTATTTGACAAGGTGGTGGTCCAAAGAAAGGCCACCCCCGAGGAAGAGCACCATCTTCACCATCTCTGGCCGGCCATGGCCCACAAAGAGCTGGAACGGCCTCTGGAGGAAAGCCTGACGATCCAGGAAGTGAGCCTCAAGCTCCCGCCCTTCGCCCGCATCTTCCCCACCGTGGTCTGCTCCCAATGCGGCGAAGGCGTTATGGAGCCCCGGGTGCGTCTGGTTAAGGGGCAGCCCACCTGCCTCACCTGTGCGGGGGCCGAATTCGGCGAACTCACCGGCCAGGGCATCGGCTGCGGCCGCTCTTAAGGCTGAAACGTTAAGTAGTCAAAAGTCCTTTATTTTTCCCCCCTTTTCTAAAGGGGGGTTAGGGGGGATTTGTAAGTATATTTGGGTACTTGGTCAACGAATTAACCTAGTAGGATTAATGCTGAGTGAAATATGTTTTGGGAAAGGGGGCCAGGGGGGCACAGACCCCAACCCCTCTCACCCAACCCCCTAACCTGGGGACGGTGGGAGGGACGGGCTTCCAGCCCGTCCAGGCACG